>JBEILF010000008.1:0-35232 GCA_040379385.1 Burkholderiales bacterium
CCTGCAAGCGGATAAAACGACGACGGCGCGGAATACTTGAATAGACTCATTTCAATCCAGTGAAATTTTCACCGCTGCAGCAGCAGCAAACGGCGTTGTCACCAAGCCAAACAGCAACATAGCCGCTAGTAATGACAAGTTGGCCATGGCGTCAATCCCGGCGATGCTGGCTTCAACCGCACCCGCACCAAAAATCACTACCGGGATATACAGCGGCAACACCAACAGCGCCATCAAGATTGAGCCTCCGCGGACACCCAGCACCAGTGCGGCACCAATCGCGCCTAACATGGTCAGGACTGGTGTGCCGATCAGTAGACCAGCGACCATCACCAGGAGTTCACTCGCATCCAAGCCAAACTGCAAGCCTAGCAGCGGTGCCACCAAGGCTAACGGTACGCCGGTAGAAAGCCAATGCGCCACCATTTTACCGGCGCATAGCAGCGGGAGCGGATAGGGGGACAGCGCCAATTGTTCAAGTGTGCCGTCCATATAGTCGCTCTGGAATAACCGCGGTAGGGTCAGCATCACTGCGAGCAACGCACACACCCAAACCACCCCCGCAGCGATACGCTTCAATATCGCCGACTCAGGCCCGATCGCCAACGGAAACAGACTGACCACAATGATAAAAAACGCCAGCGCTTGAGCGAGTTCGCCCTTGGATCGTATCGCCAGCTTGGTATCACGGGCAAGCGTGATCCATACGCCGCTCTCTGGTGTAGAAAGCGCTGGTTCGTTAACCGGCACCGCGCTCATACTAGCCCCCGCATATGAAGTTCATCCACCTTGCCGCATAACGTCATCGGCAGGTGTGTGGCAATCACCGCAACACCTCCCTCAGCCAAATGT
Source organism: Burkholderiales bacterium (assembly GCA_040379385.1). Lineage (GTDB taxonomy): Bacteria > Pseudomonadota > Gammaproteobacteria > Burkholderiales > Usitatibacteraceae > UKL13-2. Next base: position 853 of record JBEILF010000008.1, read on the forward strand.
GCTTCAACAATACGCACAAACAGCGCGCTGCCGTCCGAATCCAGCGCATTGGTCGGTTCATCGAGCAACCATACCGGCTTATGCAGCGCACCACGAGATAGATGCAGGCGCGCCAGTCCGATCCGGCGCTTCTGCCCTTGCGAGAGACGGCGCGCTTTCACATGGCGTCGCTCCATCAACCCGACCACCGTAAGCGCATCGGCCTGCTGCTCGGCACTGGCCGGGTTTGCATCTAACGCAAGCTGATCTGCCAGATTCTCCGCCGCAGTGAACTCGTCTTTCAGCGCATTGGCGTGGCCGAAATAAAGGATGGCGGAACGCGCCGACGACGACAGTGCCTGTGTACGCTTTGCGCCAACCCACACCTCCCCCGCGTCGGCTTCGGTGAGCCCGGCCAACAGCCGGAGCAGACTCGTTTTGCCGACACCATTCGCGCCACGCAAGACTAACGCATGGCCACCTGCCAGCGCAAAACTGAGCCCGGAAAACAATTGCTTCGACCCACGAGCAAGGCAAAGTTCTCTACCTTCCAAGACCGCAGTCATTAGGGTGCCACCCGATCGATGAGCACCTTTACAGCGCCCGCAGGCGGGCTGATGCTTGGGGTCACGCCTTGCAAATCTCCCGGCTGCAGACTTGCCGTCCCGGCTTTCGAGATTCGCGCTTCGATCACGACTGCGGCGAATGACGACAGATTCATCCCCGGTGCCATCGCCATCGCGTCACTCAGCTCGAAGCGAAACGGCCACTGAGACGGCACAGGTACACGCAAAATCGCCAGCGGCATCTTCGGCCCACTCGCCGCCCGCGCGAACACAAACAAAGTATCGCCCTTTGCAATCTTGTTCGCCAGTGCGGGGGCTACCATCACCTCGCCCGCGACCACCTTGCCAGCCGGTTGTGTCGATTTTGTGCTCGATTGTGTGCTCGATTGTGTGCTCGATTGTGTGCTCGATTGTGTGCTTGTGGCAGCGGAAGCAGCCGCCGGGAGAGGTGCGGCAGCGGCGGGCGCAGACGCAGGCGCGGGGGCAGGTTGCCCGGTCTTCATTTCCTGAATGATTGATGCCACCTGAGAGGCGTCGTCTGAATCTTTCGGCAGCACCGCAAGCAAGCGCTCCCAATACTTCAGCGACTGCGACTTGTTACCGGCGCGCATCTCCGCTGTTCCGGCGAGGGCGAGCGCTTTCATGTTGTTCGGATCCACTTTCAGGGCGCGTTGGGTCAGCGCCATCGGCTTGCCGACGAAGTTACCGTCCTGTACCATCGCTTGAACATCCGCATAGTCCGCAAGCAACTGTGCATCGTTGGGCACCAGCGCCACAGCCCGCTCAAAGGCCTTGGCCGCTGCGCCCCACTGGCCAAGTGCGTTTTGTGAACGCGCCAGCAGAATCCATCCTTTTGCATCCTCTGGATTCGCTTCCATCTTCTTGGCGAGATTCTCAACCAACCCAAGCACTTGTGCCTCTGTCAGCGGCGCATTGGGGTCAGTATTGGCTGCGGTATTCCGGGCAGTCATCGCCGCAACCTGCCGGGCATCGTGTGCCCCGAGCATTGCATAGCCGAAGCCCGCCGCTGCCGCGACAGAGACTGAAAGTACAATGGCCAATAACCACGGTCGTTTTGAGACAATTTCGCCTGAAATCGACCGCACTTGCTGGAGTTTGGCATCTGAGTCCATTTCGGCGGCTAGCCTACTGCTCAACTCATCAATCACCGCTTCGCGCTCGGCGGCGGAGATCAATCCGCGAACGTAGTCGTTCTCGACCTCGCGACGCTGCACACGAAACGCCTCGAGATTGCTTGCCTCTGTCGATGGGGAATTTGTCGTCGCTGAGCGGCGGAGAAGTGGCCAACATACAAACCCGAGGGCAACCAGCAACATTGATGCGGCGAACAGAAAAAACATGTGGCGGATCGCTACCTAAAGAATGGAAACACATTATAGCGACGCGACTTGGTGAGCCCCACCCACCCCGAACAATCAAACCGTCAAAGTGATTGGCTCCTTCACATCGCCCTGCGGCAGAATGCAGCCGATCGCGGCTGTGTGCGGGTAGCCCGACGCCCGCAACGCGGTGATACACGCTTCGGCCTGATCAGCCGGCACACTGGCCAACAACCCGCCCGCCGTTTGTGGATCAAAAATCAGCGGATAACGCGGATGGCTGACCATCGCCTCCTGATTGCGCAGCGCCCGGCGCAGCCGGACATTCGCCCCCTGCAATGAGCTGACAATACCTGCGGCAACACACTCTTCGGCGCCATCGAGCAGCGGTAGCGCCGACAAATTAAGTTCGGCATCCACCGCCGAGGGCCGCGTCATTTCCACTAGGTGCCCGAGCAGCCCAAAGCCGGTAAGATCGGTGCAGGCGGTCGCACCATGCGAGAACAAACATTGCGCTGCCAGCCGGTTCGACACCAGCATCGATTTCAGTGCCTCATCAATCCAACGGCCCTTGGCCGCCAGACGTGCATGTGCCGCAAACAGCGTGCCGGTACCGATGGGTTTGGTGAGGATCAAGACGTCGCCCGGTCGCATACCGCTTTTGCGCAACATTTTTGTCGGATCGTCGTCGATTAATCCATTCACTGCAAAGCCGAGTGCGAGCTCCCTGCCTTCTCCCGTGTGTCCGCCAACCAAAGCACAATTGGCCTCGTTCAATACCGCCAGTGCGCCGGCCATCATTTGAAACAACACATCCTCAACTTTTGCTTCGAGCCCGGATGGCACCGTAGCAATCGCCGTTACGGATTGCGCCTCAGCACCCATCGCCCAGATGTCGCCGAGCGCATGATTGGCGGCAACCTTGCCGAACAAATAGGGGTCGTCAATAAACGACCGGAAAAAATCCACCGAGTGCACCATCGCCTTGCCCGGCGGCACCCGCACCACAGCGGCGTCGTCCGGGTTCTTGAGGCCGATCAGCACATCATCACGATCCACCGGATGTAGATTGCCCAATGTCTGCGACAACACCGTCGCCCCAACCTTGGCACCACAACCACCGCAACGCATCGCAACAGCCGAGATCGCCTGCGACGACTCCTCCTGCGTCAACTTGACCTGGTTTGCGCTGGTGGTCGCAGCCGGTGTGTCCGCCGCCATCGGCGTTAGATCTTGAAACTTGCGCATAAAGCGCCTGTCAATCCAGTCTTTCCATCGCCAGACCGCACCGCCGGCAAAATCGAGCCAGCCGCGTGACGCCACGGCATACTTGTCACCGGTACTGATCAACGCCAGCCAGCGTCGTTGCGGCTGATACGCCATCAGCGGTGCACCCTCCACCGCCAGCCGCAAGTTAGCCGTCAGCGGCGTGCCCTGCCGCACCGCAAATACACCCGCCTTTTCCAGCGGATGATGAATCATATTGGCGATGTCGCCCGCCGCAAAAATGTCAGCGTCGGTTACTGTCTGCAAGGTATCGGTGACATTGATAAAGCCATTGGTGTCGAGCGCCAAGCCTGTGTCACGCAACCACGGCGCACCCCCGGCGCTGGTGACCCAGAAAATTTCATCGGCGGCAAGCGTCTCACCGTTGGCAGCTTGTAATCGCCTGGGAAACACGTCAGTGACAGCAGCATTGCGATGCACCACCACGCCGCGCGCCGCCAGCGCTGCATCAAACCGACGACATACTCTGCGATTGTGTGTCGGTAGGATGGTTGCACCGCTGGCGAATAGATGAAACGTCAGTTCATCCGCATCGCGACCGAGCGCCCGAAGCTCGTTGCGTAGTCGAAACTGCATGGCCAGCAACAGCTCCACCCCCCCGGCACCGGCACCGACCACGGCGATGGTCAGTTTGCCAGCACGATGTTTGACCCGATGCAACAATTCGAGCCAATGATCGTTGAAGCGTTGAATTGGTTTGACCGCCACCGTGTTTTCGCCCGCACCTGGCACCTGCGCCAATTGTGGCGTTGAACCGATATTGATCGACAGCAGATCGTATGGCACCGGCGGTCGGTTGCGGCACAACACTTTCTTATTCACGCGATCAAGCCCCACCACTTCATCGCGATACAAACGTGCACCGGCAAATACCGCCAGTCGGCTCAAGTCGATGTGTACGTCGTCGTAGTCATAATGTCCCGCGACATAGCCGGGCAACATGCCCGAATACGGCGTGTGCACATCGGTGCAAATGAGCGTGATGCGAACGCCAGGCATCGGCCGCATGCCAAAGCTCTTTAGGACGCCGACGTGGCTGTGACCGCCGCCGACAAGCACAATATCTCTGAGGATGGGTTGATCCGCGCTTTGCATACGCTGGTAGTTTACGGTGCGTTGAGGCGCGGTAACTGGACAATTTCTCGACTAAGGTTGATCGCGAATTTCGGGTAGGAACATTAGCGGAATGATCCTGACATTTGAGGGTTGCAAATGAAACGATTACCGAGGCAGATTTACACGCCAGGATGCAAGCAAGACTGCGTCGGCAGGTGGAATTAGAAGGCAAAAATCAGCGAGAAGCAGATGGCGCTGTCCCGGGTGCGTGGGGCGAATGCGAGATTCAAAAAAACGACGGGGTACTTTGGAACGCAACACCTGTGAAGTACACCTGAATTCGGGGCATGAACGTGCATACCCACTGAACGCCATGTGCAATGTCCTCACGGCGAGTGAGAGTGGCTTTGCGGCTTTGCGGCTTGGCGCGCAGAGCCGAAAGCCAAGCACTGGTACTGGACGCGCCAAGGATGGCGCGCTTCAAACGCAAGCCGAAGCCGGAACCGATTCATCATCGTAACCGTAGCGGCCGACATTACAGCCATCACTACCAAGCGTTCATCGCGGAGATGAAGGCGGTATCGAGCATGAGCCGTAAGGATAAATGCTGCGATCATACGCCGCTGGAAAGTTGGATCACAACAGCCAGAAGAGAGAGCGTGTCTTCCACTGGCGCTAACAGCCTCGCGGCGAGGCTGGCGGATTTATTTGATTACATCGAAGTGTTTTACAAGCGGAAGCGCCGCCATGTCGAGTTTGGCTACATCATCCCGAGCGAATTCCACTCAGCGCGGGCAACTCAACAAATGCCGGTGCCATGCTGGCTACTTTCATACCGACCGAAACACCGTCAATCTCAGTTCAGGCTGGCTGAGTTTAGTTATCTCGTCGCATGATGATGCGGCGCACGGTTTCATACTCTTTCTTCGTTACCGCACCAACTTCAAGAGCGCGCTGCAAATCGATAAGCTCCTGGCCTTTGGTGATGGTGGTATTTTCCTGTACGGTGACGGCCGTACGACTACTGCTGCATCCACCAAGCATGGTCGCACTTGACAGAACCGCGACTGCGCCAGCCAAGGCGATTCGATTGAATGATTTCATGTCGTTCTCCTTATTTCACCGCATCGATCAATTTTTCGCGTTGATCGTCGTACTCTTTCTTGGACAGAGCACCATTATCGTAGGCCTTTTTCAGCTCAATCAGTTGCTGGCCAACCGTGACGTTGACCGGCGCACGCGAAATTTCAGTGCTGCCACATCCGACGAGAATCAACGCGGCAAAAAGTAAACAAAGTTTTTGAAACATATGTTCGTCCCTCCGTTAGAAGATATTTGGCTGCCCTCCGGATAACACATCATCCAACTGGCCTCCTATTTTGTAGGCGGCAGGGAATTTTCCTGCCACGTCCTAGATAATTTGTTAAGCTCGTCATCCTTCTAGTACGTCGTGCCCGCAACCGTCGGATAAATGAGACACCTGCCTCCATCGACTGGTAAACCTAGAGCATATTCCTGCCAAGATCCATGTCGACTTCCCTGCTGACTGCCGCGCCGTTTTCCCCGGATTTTGCAGGCCTAGCATTTGGCAAGTGTTGCGTTCCCTGCTTTCACACGTGCGCGCTTGTCATCTTTTGTTTCGTCTTTCGGGCCAAATCGATTCGCATTAGCTACCTACGCCAGCCAAACCACCTGAGCCGCACCAATAAGCACAATTCGTCGTATCGGCTTCACTTACGATCTCCGTCATCGCCACTCCACCAAAGATAACCCTGCTCCAATCATTGTCTGACGGTGGTTGTAGTCGATCAGGCTTTCACCATAACCCGAAAACACAGATAGGTGCCCCTTTAGATTGCCGGCGATTGGCCACGACCACTCGATCTTGACTGAGCCACGCGAATTTTCACCGCGCCGTAGCGAGTGCCGACCCTGTACCGACCACACATGCCCGCCATTACGCTGCGCAACGACGACTTCGCCCCGACCAATGTAGTCTTCGATACTGGGGTTGTCATCTTCTTTGCCAGACTCGCGAAGCCGTCGCCAAGGGTGCAGCAATATGACGGTTCCGTCTTTCTCAATGCCAATCTGTCCCGTGACACGATTCCAGCTGCGAGATAGTGGCAATGCTCGTCCGTTTGATTGATGGTTTACGCCGATACCCGCGAGCGCAACCCTCCAGTCGCCAATTGAGTACGGCGTGGGCATTGCAAAGATGGCCTCAGGCTCGTAGTTTGTTTCCCGAAATGGACGTGAAGTGGCCCCGCTGAATAGTTGCCAGCGAGAGCTCTGCGTATATCCAAACCAGAGATGCCCGCTGGATCCCAATACACGATCCCAAACTTTCGATTTGATACTGAGTTGAAACTGCGACTCAGTCGGATCAAGCGGCAACACTGTCAACTGCTGATGCCCCGCCTGAGGTGATGAGGGCTGTTTGTTAATGCGGTTTGTGCGTGTACCCAACAGAAAAAAAACCGGGCGATGCGAGCGCAGCTCAAATGCGGGACTCACCTGCGCTGGATCAAGGTCCCAAGTATCAACAAGGCTATGCGTTCTGCGCTCAAGCTTCCTTTCCTGCTCGGCAATGGCAGCTGCAGTCGGCTTCGGACCTTCAACAGGCAGCGGAGCGATTACCGCTGTCGGCTGCTTACGTCCTGCCGCCTGGTCGTAACAAAGAAGGCGTTGCCTGTCGTCTTCAATCGTAGTGCAAGAATTCGCACTGGCACCAGAACAAGCGACGAAGCCGACCAACAATACAACGACGGTACCGGCATTTACGCGCAAATTTTTTGTCTTGGGCACAGCCACTCCAAGCGGACGGCTGGACTGAGTGTGAGTCAGTCGAAATATGCTCTCACCAAGCGGCTTGGACAATCTTGCGATTAATTCAAAGGCCATGATGAAACTTTCAAGAAAGTTATGATGGTTTTTCACAAGACTCACCCACAGTCCCGCAAGCGCGGCGTCGCCGGGTCAAGTCTATCGGCCAGCGGTGCGGCTTTCAATAAGTTTTTCCTTTTTGTTTGGAGGAAGATTCGCGCTGTGCTGGTGTCGTAGTGCCAGCGTCAGTTGCCGGGCTTGTGGGGGCGCTGTAGAAGCCACTGTGCCACCTGCCCGTTTCAGCGCTTCATTACGGTAGCACGCCTGTGCATAGAGGTTGCGAGTACAAAAGCGTGTCGTGGGTGATCCAACAAAGTAGTTGTATCGCAGCTAGTAGTTGTATCGCAGCTGTAAAACCGTTTAATTGCGGAGCGCTCCGCAATTCAACATTTTCTCAACTTGTTCATGCACAACACAAGTGCCTGATTTTATTGGTAGGCCGTGTTGGACTTGAACCAACGACCAAAGGATTATGAGTCCTCTGCTCTAACCAACTGAGCTAACGGCCCGCCGTACTCCTGCTACATCCCGCCCTCTGCTCGTTTGTGCCGAAAGGACCCTCCGCACAAACCCACTTCACGCCCTGCTTGGCGTTTGGATTCGGCCCCATCCAAATGTGCGAAGGCACACTTGGATCTACGGGCCTTTCACAATGGAACTAACGGCCCTCGGGTGAATCTGAGTCAGCCACAGCACAGATACTGTCATAACATAGGTGCATTATAGCGGAGGCTGCATCGGCCCCTAGTCTCAACTTACGATCCGTCCTCTGATATCACCACAAAATGTCACCTGCTCAGCCCCAGCCAAAGCCCGCTCCACTGGTACTCTCGCAAGACCCGCATTACCTCGAGAAGTTATTCGTACCTAATTCCGTTGCCGTGATCGGTGCCTCCGAGCGCGCAGGTGCGCTCGGCACGTTCGTATTTGCGAATGTTGTCGGCTCGCGTTTTCACGGCCCGATCTACCCAGTAAACCCAAAGTATCAGCAGGTTAAGGGGGTGACTGCCTTTTCGACAATCGAGGATCTGCCAGAAACACCCGATCTGATTGTGGTTGCGACCCCCGCCGCAACGGTGCCAGGCATTATCCGCGCAGCTGGCAAGCGCGGCGTTCGCGCCGCTGTTGTGCTTACCGCAGGATTCGCAGAAATCGGTGCCGAAGGCTCGGCGCTTGGCGCGCAGGTGAAGGCAGAAGCAAGGAAAACCGGGTTGCGGGTGTTAGGGCCCAACTGCATCGGCATCATCCGGCCATCGATTGGCCTGAACGCCACTTTCGCCAACGCAGGCGCAAAAACCGGTTCACTTGCGCTGGTTGCGCAGTCCGGTGCCGTTTGTACGGCGATTCTTGATTGGGCTGCTGGCACGGAGATTGGTTTCTCCAGCGTGGTGTCGCTCGGCGGTGCGCTGGATCTCGACTTCGGCGAAATTCTTGACTACCTCCTGCACGATCCTAAGACCAAGAGCATCTTGCTCTATGTGGAGGGCGTTCGCGATGCGCGACGCTTTATGTCGGCGCTACGCGCGGCTTCACGGGTGAAGCCAGTAATTGTTTTCAAAGCCGGGCGCGACACATCTGGCTCACAAGCTGTCACCAGCCACACCGGCGCGCTGGCGGGTCGCGACAAGGTTTGGGATTCAGCCCTCGCTCGTGCGGGCGCAGTGCGGGTCGAGTCCTCGCTTCAACTGTTTGCGGCGGCACGCCTGTTAGCCGACCCTCGCATTGTTAATTCGGTGAAGGGAAATCGGCTGGCGATTGTCACCAACGGTGGTGGGCCGGGGGTGGTTGCCGCAGATGCGGCTGATCGCAATGGTCTTCGCCTAGCAACTCTTTCCGCCACAACGCTCGAATCGTTGGGCCGGGTGTTGCCAAAACATTGGTCACGCGCCAACCCAATCGATATTGTGGGCGATGCGCCGGCGCAGCGGTTTCGCGATGCATTGGCAGCCGTGGTTGCCGATACTGGTGTTGATGCCGTGCTGACGATGTATTGCCCGCAATCTGTCACCCCCGCCGAAGACGCGGCTGCCGCCGTCATTCCGGTGGCAGCCGCAGCACTGGCAGCTGGTACCAAGCCGGTGTTCACATCTTGGCTCGGTGGACGGTCGATCATTCAGGCAAAAGCTGCGCTCGATGCGGCGGGGATACCAAATTTCCTCACGCCAGAAAGCGCAGTCGACGCATTTTCTTACCTGGCACGTTTTCAAGAGCATCAGAAACTGCTGCGTGAGTCTGTCTCTGCGGCCGAGTCAATGACCTTCCATGACCTGTCCAAGGCCATCGCCAAGGCACACGCCATTCGCGAGCGCGCGCTGTCGGAAAAGCGCACCCTGCTGCAAGAAAGTGAAGCAAAGGCGCTATTGGACGCCTTTCAGCTTCCGGTGAGTATCGGTGCGACGGTGCAAGATGGGGCGGCGGCAACCCGCGCAGCGGCAGCGATTGGCTACCCGGTCGCGCTAAAGATTGATTCGCCAGACATCACACACAAAAGTGATGCCGGCGGCGTCCGCCTAAATCTCATGAATGCCCGTCAAGTTAAGGCGGCTTTTGAAGCGATGCTTGCGGACGTAAAGGATAGTCAACCAAACGCCCGCATCAATGGAATCAACGTCCAACCGATGCTGAAATTCTTGGATGCCCGCGAGCTGCTGGTGGGAATCTCCCGTGACCCAACCTTTGGGCCGGTGATTGCGTTTGGCGCAGGGGGCGTGGGTGTCGAAGTGATCAATGATATGGCCCTCGCGCTACCTCCTCTAAACGATGCACTTGCAGAGAATCTAATAGGTGCCACTGCGATTAGCCGCGTGTTGGGGCCGTATCGCAATGTGGGCGGGATCGATCAGAGCGCCCTAAAAAAGTTGATCGTTCGTGTTTCTACCATCGCGTCTGTTCTGCCCTGGGTGCGCGAAATGGACATAAATCCCGTATTGGCGCATCCGAATGGCGTCGCCATACTCGACGCACGAGTGGTGATTGATGCCGACTCTGCCGCGACCGATATGCGCTACAAACACATGGCGATTTTCCCTTATCCCGTGCAACTCGAAAGGGAACTTCGACTCAAAGACGGCACACTATTCCATATGCGTGCAATTCGCCCCGATGACGCAGCCCGTGAGCGCGCATTTGTCGCGGCCATGTCCGAGACATCGCGCTATTACCGGTTTATGCACTCGCTCACCGCGTTATCAGACGACATGATTGCGCGATTCACGCAACTGGATTACGACCGCGAAATGGCGTTAATCGCGCTTACGCCCGATGAGGCGGTGATCACCGGCGTCGCCCGATATTCACCAAACGCTGACGGTACCAAAGTTGAGTTTGCGATTGCGATCGGCGACCACTGGCAGGGCAAAGGACTTGGCGAGCTGCTAATGCGCAGTTTAATCAACTGCGCAAGGGATGCTGGGTATGCGGAAATGGAAGGAAGCGTTTTGCAAGCCAATCAAGCGATGTTGGCGCTTGCCAGTCGTCTCGGTTTTTCAACCCGTGCCTCGAGCGATTCCCGGCACGTAGTACGGCTACGATACATTCTGACGGGCGTATGACCAAGATCAAGTAATTCCAGCCCGGCCGATGACATCATACAAAAACAGACAGGAGAAGATTAATGAAAATACTTGTTGCGATTGATGGTTCTGATTGTAGCCAGCGCGCTTTATCGTACGTACTTGAGCACACTTCTCTATTCGGGACGGCCCCTGAACTCACGCTGATTAACGTTCATCGTCCGATTCCGTCAGCACGTGCCAAAGCGTGGGTTGGACACGATGTGGTTGAACGCTACTACCAAGAGGAAGCGGAGCATGCGTTGGGCCCGGCGCGAGCGCTGCTTGCTAAGAATCAACGCACTGCCGCCGAGCTACTCAAGATAGGGGAACCCGGGCAGGAAGTTGCTGCGGCGGCAAACCATGGTTTCGATTTGATTGTCATGGGCACAAAAGGCCGTACCGGGCTCGCCAATTTGCTTATGGGCTCAGCTGCAACAAGCGCACTTGCCGAGAGCAAGGTGCCGGTATTGCTGGTGAAGTAGTAGCTCAGCCGTCGGTCGCACTCGACCAAGAACAAAGGGCAGCCTAGGCTGCCCTTGTTACGATGTCACTTCGTGTCGTGAAGCGTTGACCTAACCCTCTTGCTCTAGGAAACTCTTCAAGCGCTCAGAGCGGGAAGGATGGCGCAACTTGCGCAGCGCCTTTGCCTCGATTTGACGAATGCGCTCGCGGGTAACGTCAAACTGCTTGCCTACTTCTTCCAGCGTGTGGTCGGTATTCATTTCAATACCGAACCGCATGCGAAGCACTTTGGCTTCGCGAGGCGTTAGTGAATCCAACACGTCCTTGGTCACGTTACGTAGTGACGCGTATTGTGCCGCATCGGTCGGTGCAAGCGTGTTCGTGTCTTCAATGAAGTCACCTAAATGTGAATCATCGTCGTCACCGATTGGGGTTTCCATGGAGATTGGCTCTTTCGAGATCTTCATGATCTTGCGAATCTTGTCCTCCGGCATTTCCATCTTTAGCGCCAGCGTTGCCGGGTCCGGTTCAAGACCCGTCTCTTGCAAGATCTGCCTCGAGATACGGTTCATCTTGTTGATGGTTTCGATCATGTGTACGGGGATACGAATCGTACGTGCCTGATCGGCGATGGAGCGGGTGATGGCCTGACGAATCCACCACGTTGCATAGGTCGAAAACTTGTAGCCTCTACGATACTCGAATTTATCCACCGCCTTCATCAGGCCGATGTTGCCTTCCTGGATCAAATCCAAGAACTGAAGGCCACGGTTGGTGTATTTCTTGGCGATCGAAATCACTAGGCGCAAGTTAGCCTCAATCATTTCGCGTTTGGCTCGGCGCGCCTTTGCTTCGCCCGTCGACATCTGGCGGGCGATTTCCTTTAGATCTTTGATCGGAATACCGACGTCCTTTTGTAGCGCGATCAGGTTCTCTTGCAACTCTATAATCGCCGGCTTGAAGCGTAGCAATGCCGTTGCGTAAGACTTGGCGTGTGGCGCGGCAATCTCATCGGCAATCCACTTCAAGTTGATTTCGTTGCCCGGGAAAGCCTTAATAAAATGCGGTCGCGGCATCGAGGAATTTTGCACACACAGATGTTGGATTTCGCGCTCTTTCTTGCGAACCGAATCCACCAGAGCACGCAGGCCGTTACACAACGATTCAGTTTGTTTCGCGCCAAAACGAATTTGCATCAAGGTTGCAGACAATTCTTCCTGCAAGTCCTTGTACGCACGTGAGCGATAACCCTTTTCCGCCAAAACCTTCTTCATCTTCTTATAGGTTTTGCGAATCTGGTTAAAGTGCACCATCGCATCTTGTTTGAGCTGCTCAAGATTTGCCGCTGCAATGGCACCATCCTCATCGGCATCTTCTTCGTCAAGTTCTTCGTCGTCGTCGAGCTCTTCGTCGGCCAGTTCGGCTTCCTTTACCTGATCTTCGTTGGGATCAACCAGTCCGTCGATCACCTCGTCGATACGCAGCTCGTCGCGTTCGACTTTGTCAGCAAGGGCCAAGATTTCTTCGATCGTCGTCGGACACGATGAAATTGCCTGAATCATGTGTTTCAGGCCGTCTTCAATGCGCTTTGCAATTTCAATTTCGCCTTCGCGCGTGAGCAGCTCGACAGACCCCATTTCCCGCATATACATGCGGACAGGGTCGGTGGTGCGACCAAACTCGGAATCCACCGTTGAAAGCGCCTGCGCCGCTTCTTCTTCAGCGTCGTCATCGGCCACGGCCGCAGCCGCTTCGTTCATCAACAGCGTTTCCGCATCTGGCGCTTCGTCGTAGACCTGGATACCCATGTCATTGAAGGTGGTGATGATGGCTTCAATCTGCTCCGCATCCACCATATCAGGCAGGTGATCGTTGATCTCGCCATAGGTGAGGAAGCCCCGGTCCTTTCCCAACGTAATAAGGCTCTTGAGGCGCTTTTTCTGGGCCTCGATGTCTTGCGGTGCCATCTCAGCGGCTTTCGCAAGTTTTCCTTTGGGGAACGGATATTCGTCGTGGTCTTGCGCGCTTTTTGGTTTACGGGCCATGTGTGAAGTCCGGGGAAAGTAGAGCGAGGTCAAAATAATGGGAGAAAAAGTCAGCCCTACGCCAATTCTGGCGTGAAAGCCAACGTCGCCCCAAAGACAAGCTTGCTTGCGTCATTGGGCGAAAAAGCAGCAAACAAACACAATCACCAGCAAGCGCGGAAGCAGAACCGGGCAGTATACCATGCTGCGGCTTTTGCCGATACCCTTGTTAGCAGATTTGCGAATGAAGACAAGGACTTAACTAGCGACCGGAGAACCGCACATATGACACTTGGGAGCAAGAAAAGTGCCAAGCCCGGCCAACTCGACGCACAGCAACCGTTTCCGAGCCAAAGCGCCTGAAGACGCCCACCAAATCGATGTTTAGCTTAGACCGAGGTCGCGCGCCCGCCGCACCTCGTCTGCTCTTTTCGCTGCTGTGGCTGCATCTGCACGCAGCCGCGCCAACGTCTCGGCAAACTCGGTATCGAGATCAAGCCGATCAATATCAACTTCGGTTAAGAGAAGTGAGGCCTGATTGACGAATATCCAGTCCGGGGTGGGTCGGAAGTGCTCAACAATCATCGCCTGATTGATATTCTCGCCATCGTGATCGCGGATGTATGTTGCCACCCGGAACGCTGCACCTAATGCGGTTTCGTCTTTGCCTTCAACGCTGAGGTCAAACACGTTAGCGAGCTTGGGTCTCACCAACATGCGTGAGATGGCCAGCACTGGGCGGGAGGCCGGGGGCAATTTGATTCGAGGTGCCGGTGCGCCTGCTTCCGGTCCCTTCTTTCGCAAGAACGGCTTGTCCGACTTAGACTTTCCCCAATCTGCGGCGTCTGCACGGTTCGCACGGCCGCCTACGGCGCTTGCCCCTGCCGGGTTAGCGCTAGGACCATTACCGATATTGCCCAGCTGCGGTGACAGAGGCACAACGCGTTCGATCTCAATTACGCTTAGTCCAATTTCGTCTGCTAACTTTCGTCGCAGCATCAGCGCCAGCGCCGGTGCCCTCACCTGTCCAATCAACGGCTTGGCGAGTGTCATCAGGCGTGCGCGCCCCTCATCACTGGCGGCGTCGACTTGTGTACGCAATTCGTCGAGCAAAAACAACGACAAAGGCTTCGCGTTCTTTACCTCCGCGAGAAAGGCGTCTTTGCCGAGTCGCCGGACAAACGTGTCCGGGTCGTCTTCTGCCGGAAGGAACAAGAATCTGACGTCTTTACCGTCCCGTACTATCGGCAGTGTCTGTTCCAATGCGCGCCAAGCGGCACGTTGTCCGGCCTTATCTCCATCAAAACAGAACACCAAGTTATCGGCAAGTGTTAGGAGTTTTTCCACATGCATCGGCGTCGTCGCCGTACCCAGCGTTGCGACCACGTTTTCTACCCCGGCCTGCGCCAATGCAACAACATCCATATAACCTTCAACAACGATAACGGTGCTGTAGTCGCGAATCGCCCTGCGCGCGTGAAAGAGTCCGTAAAGCTCGCGCCCCTTTTCAAACAACGGCGTTTCGGGTGAGTTCAAATACTTGGGCTCGCCGTTACCGATAACACGGCCGCCAAAGCCAATCACATTGCCGCGCTGGTCCAGTATCGGGAACATTACGCGGTCACGGAAGCGATCGTAGCGCCGTCCTTCGTCGGAGTCGACTACTAGGCCGCAGTCTTTCAATGCACTAGATGTGTAGTCCTCGACGGCCCCCTTCAAACCCTGCCAAGCATCCGGCGCATAACCAAGCGCAAACTTAGCGGCAATCTCACCCGTCAAACCGCGACTCTTAAGATAATCAATGGCCGCCGGCGAGTCCTTGAGTGCACGACGATAAAACTGCATCGCGGCTGACATCACTTCCGCGAGCGAAGCAGATACCCGCGCCTTTTCCAGCGATTGTTCACGGTTTGCCTCGACTGGCAGCGTCATGCCGACACCTTCGGCGAGCTCTTGAACGGCTTCACGAAAACCCATTCCGTTGTATTCCATCAAGAAGCTAATCGCAGTGCCGTGTGCGCCACAACCAAAACAATGATAGAACTGCTTGGTCGGTGACACCGAAAACGATGGCGTTTTCTCGCTGTGAAACGGGCAACAAGCCGAATAGTTCTGGCCGGCCTTCTTTAGCTTAACGCGCCGATCCACCACGTCGACAATATCGACGCGAGCTAACAACTGCTGAATGAAATCTTGCGGAATCATGCTCGCCTAATTATAAGAGGCAGTCCAAAACTGGTCGGCATCGCGACTGAACAGGTTTAGGGGTCAGCGATTCTTGCCCTGCTCCTGCATCTGTCGCGCGTCTTCTGCTGCGGCGCGTTGCTGCGCGGCGATTGCTTCTTCCCTCTCCCGCTGTGCGATAAATCGACGCTGACGTTCCATTTCTGCCTGCGCCTGATTGCGGATGCGCGCAAGCTCAAGTTGTTGGCGCAGCTCTTCATTCTGCCGGTCCCGCCGCTCAGCTTCCGCGCGCTTTTCGCGCTGCGCTTTTTCGTACCGATCATCGACCACAAAACGCTGGCTTTTCGCATCCTCCGCCCGCTGCTGACGAGCGAGTTCTAGCCGCCTTTCTTCTTCCTGTTGTCGTTCGATTGCCTCACGTTGTAGGCGCTCTTCAGACAACTGACGCTGTTCAGCAATTTCAGCAAGTTTCTTTTTCATGGCCAGATCGGACGCAACGCGTTCTTGTTCGAGACGAACGCGTTCTTGCTCTATATGCCTGTACCAGTAGACGGACGCACCGATGACGGCAAGCAGCACCAGCAGCAATATCGATTTCTTTAGCAACGCGACCACGCCGCCGTTGGCTTTTGCTTCGCGCCACTGCTCGAACTTCGAATCAAATTGTGCTCGCGCCACTGGGTCGGACAGTATGGCGTAGGCTGAGTCTAATTCAGCCAGCACCGCCTGTTTCCGTTTCGACGGCAGTTTGTCGTTGGCCTCGGTCTTCTGGCGTGCGGCTTGGTACGAGCGCTCAATCCAGATCTCACTTGCCGTTTCGGGTACACCGATTAGTTCATACAAATCACGCATGCTGCCTCGGTTGGTGCAAATTGAATTTAGGGAAGCTGCAGGAGACAACCCGCCAGTCGTTGCGCACATCGCCTGCTAGCCATGAATGATTCATGGGTCGCCCACTCCGTGGAAGGAGGTTGCCTCCAGACAATTGGCTACCTATTTTGGCTCGCTCCTCTTTCACTGCGGATGCGCGCTGCCCGCGCGCTTGCAGGGGTTGAGACGGCACAATTTTCCAGCTTCTCTCTGTGGCATAGCCCGCTATGTTGTAGCTGGTGGGGCGAATAATCACTCGCCCACTCGCCTGCTTTCAAACGCGTCCCCATGCAATGCCCAGACGTTGAGAGATTATCCTAATCTCGCCTTAACCGCGCCAGATAACTTACCCATGTCGGCACGACCCGCGACTTTGGGCCGGAGGGCATTCATTACTTTGCCCATGTCTTTTGCTGAAGTCGCCCCTACTTCGGCAATCACACCGTCCAAAATGGCAGCCAATTCGGCGTCGGACAACTGCGCAGGCATGTAGACCTGAAGGACTCCGACCTCAAACTGTTCTTTAGCAACCAAGTCGAGACGCTTGCCTGCCGTATATTGCGCGATGGAGTCTTTTCGTTGTTTCAGCATCTTTTCGATGACCGCCAATACCACCTCGTCTGTAATTTCAATGCGTTCATCGACCTCCCGCTGTTTAAGAGCCGATGTGAGTAGACGAATCGCGGACAGCCTTTCGCTATCCCTCGCTTTCATCGCGATTTTCATGTCGTCGTTGATACGATCTCTTAGGCTCATCTCGTCACCGGTTTCAAGTTTCAATTGAGGCGTCAATAAAAAAGGCAGGTGGTTCGCACCACCTGCCTTAGTGTAACTCTGGTAATTCTGGAACTACTGTTGCCCGAGTGTGACTAGTACATTTTTGGTGGCAGCATCTGCGAGCGAAGGCGCTTGTAGCGGCGCTTAACCGCCGCTGCGTGCTTGCGCTTGCGCTCCGCAGTCGGCTTCTCGTAGAACTCGCGTGCACGTAAATCGGTGAGCAGGCCAGTCTTTTCAATGGCACGCTTGAAGCGTCGTAGCGCGACGTCAAACGGCTCGTTTTCTTTAAGTTTTACCAACATGGATAGGATCCCTTACAAATAAACTTTTCTGGTTATGCCCGCCCGGAAACCTGCATTCCGTGGGTCTGAAATTTTGCTTCCTGCTTTGGCCCTCGTGTCGGTCACGCAACGCTTGGCCAAACAAGCCCACTATAATAGCCGCAAGTTGCAATTTCCGCAACATTTTCAAGACCCTACCGTGCTAATCCTCGGCATCGAATCCTCCTGTGATGAGACAGGTGTCGCGTTGTATGACACCTCATCAGGGCTGCTCGCTCAGCAGCTTTTTTCACAAGTTGAAATGCATGCGGCATACGGCGGCGTGGTGCCAGAACTCGCCTCGCGCGACCATATCCAGAGAATACTCCCCCAACTTGACAAGGTTTTCCTTGATAGTGGACGCCAACTTAGCAACATTGATGCCATTGCCGTTACGCAGGGACCGGGACTCGGCGGGGCGTTATTGGTCGGTACCAGCGTTGCCACGGCTTTAGGCGCGGCTTTAGGAAAACCGGTGTTGGGTGTCCACCACCTGGAGGGCCATCTGCTATCGCCGTTACTGGCTGTACCCGCTCCAAGCTTTCCGTTCATCGCCTTGCTGGTTTCAGGTGGGCACACCCAGTTGATGTCCGTTGGTAATGTTGGGCTCTATACACTGCTCGGCGAAACGGTTGATGACGCTGCGGGCGAGGCCTTCGACAAAACGGCCTCTCTACTCGGCTTGGGCTACCCGGGGGGACCAGCGCTTGCCAAGTTGGCAACACTTGGCGATCCAAGTGTGTACAAACTTCCACGACCGATGCTGCATTCAGGCGATCTGGATTTCAGTTTTAGTGGACTAAAAACCGCCGTACTGACACTAACTAAGAAGTTGCGAAGTAGTGCCGCTGATCTGACTGATCAAGATCGGGCAAACGTCGCCGCTGCCTTTGAAGCGGCCATCGTTGACGTTCTGACCACCAAGTGTGTGGCTGCTCTTAAAAATACTGGTATCGAAACACTGGTTGTGGCCGGTGGGGTCGGCGCGAATCAGCGTCTGAGATCATCACTGAATGCGGCAGCGGCCAAACTCGGCTTTGCCGTGTTCTATCCGCCAGTCGATCTATGCACCGACAACGGCGCGATGATCGCTTTCGCCGGTGCGATGCGGTTATCCGCCGAGGTCGGCACCAACCTTTTCATGCAAGGTGCTTTCAGTGTCAGGCCGCGGTGGCCGCTCTCTGAGCTTGCCACCACCCGCCCGGCCTAGTCATGAAAAACTCAGGCTAGGGCGAGTTGCGGTTGTATCTTTCCTTTGCGGAACTCACCGCCTCCTCCGCTTTTTTCACGGCGAGCTCTAGCGTGGCAATTCGTGCGTAGTATTCCTCAGTACGAATCACGGCGTTGCCGCCTTTCCTAACCACAATACGCTCTTCGCCGCTTTTGGGGTCGCGCCCAGTCTCAAGCGCCTTTTTTGCCCGTTCCAGACGTTCGACGGCCTCATCAACCTCTCTCTGCAACTTATCGCGACTGGCGACTCGCGCATCACCGCGCGCCTTGATATCTGAAAACTGCTGCTGCACCCCCTTGCTGTCCTTGGTGTCCAGTTTTACGGTGTTGCCGATCCTGTTGCCCTTCTCAACCTGCACCGCTTCGGCCTTTTCACCGTTCTTTGGCGCTTTGTCACTGTACGTCACTTTGCCATCTTTGTCGGTGTATCGATAGAGGGTTTCGCCACCGGCCATCGACGCAACAAAGCTGCCTAGCACCAACACGCCGCACCAAATCAGGTTGGTTAATTTAGGCATAGCCGACCTCCGATGAAATCACAGCAGACGTGGCCAATGAGCCACACGTCAAACAGTGGGTGTCCCGCTTAACGCGGACCTCTCGCCAACGCATATTTTTTGCAGAAAACAAATGCAGACGACCGACACTTGATTCACCAACGTTGGCCAGCAGGCCAAGCGCCTCACTTGCCTGCATCGCGCCGATCACTCCGACAAGTGGTGCAAACACTCCCATCACACCACACCGGTCTTCTTCCGCCTGTTCGGCAGCAACCTCATCCGGGAACACGCAAGCGTAGCAGGGTGAATTCTGCAAACGAAAATCAAACACAGAGAGCTGTCCGTCGAACCGAATCGCCGCACCCGACACCAGAGGTTTCTGGTGCTTTACACAGGCCGCGTTAATTGCATGCCGCGAGACAAAATTGTCGGAGCAGTCCAATACCAGATCTACATCGGCCACGATTGCACCAAGGCGGTCTGACGACAGGTGCTCCTCAACGGCCATGACTTCGATCGTCGAGTTGAGTGCCAGTAGTGCGTTTCGTGCAGAGGCAGCTTTGCGCGTACCGATCGAAGACTCGCGGTAGAGTATTTGTCGCTGTAGATTTGTCAAATCGACCATATCGCCATCGGCAACAATGATCCTGCCAACTCCGGCCGACGCAAGGTACGGCAGCGCGGCGGAACCTAGCCCACCCGCCCCAACCACCAACACCGTCGACTGTGCAAGTTTGGCCTGCCCTTCGACGCCAAAGCCATCGAGGAGTACATGGCGCGAGTAGCGGAGTAACTGCTGGTCATCCATCAAAAGCGGCTCTGCTTGTTGCGCTCCTACCGCGCCGTCGCCGACTTTGCATCTGCCGCAACCGGGGTCGCCGCTGCCACAGCAGCAACTGGCTTGGCCTTGGTGCCGGTTGTCAATGCCAACCACTCGCGCGGATTTGCAGAGACCACTTGGCCATTGAAATGATTGAGTGCCTGCTGCAAAACAAAATCGATCGGCAGACCATCGGCACCATTAGCCGGTTTGTAGTCAACAGGTTTTTCGTCGTCCTTTTTCGCCGCCACAGTATCTGCGGATTTTTTCTGATCAGGCAACGCGGTCTTGATCGCGTCAATTGCCTTTTGCTCTTCTTCGCTCGTCAAGTGCCGCTCAAGATCGGCTTCGCGCGTCATGAAACGCTGCGCGCCGTCGTCAACGATCTTGTCTGGCACGATCCCTTTTGCTTGGATCGAACGGCCGTTCGGCGTGAAGTAGCGTGCGGTGGTCAGTTTGATCGCTGTGTTGTCACTGATCGGCAGAATGGTCTGCACCGATCCCTTGCCAAAGGTTCGGATCCCCATGACCAACGCGCGCTTATGATCCTGTAACGCGCCAGCGACAATTTCAGCAGCTGATGCCGTGCCGTTGTTAACGAGCACCACCAGCGGAACCGTTTTCACTGCGGGATTCAGCTTCGCAAGCACATCTTCCTTGCCGCGACGCTGATAATCCTCTTTCCGCGCGACGAGATTCATCTTTGCATCCGGCATCCTGCCCTCGGTGTAAACGACGCGGGCGTCTTTCGGCAGAAACGCCGCAGACACGGCGACCGCAGCCTCCAAAACACCACCGGGATCGTTGCGCAAGTCAAGGATCATGCCGCGCACATTGCCATCATTCTGTTTGTAGGCATCGTTGATCACTCGCACGAGTTTCTCAGCCGTGGCTTGCTCAAACTGTGCGATCCGTACGTACGCGATACCCGGTTCCAACTGGCGCGAGCGCACACTTTGAGTCTCGATGACTGCCCGCTTGACGTTGAACACCAACTCTTTAGCTTCGCCGCGACGCAGAATGGTCAATACTGCGTCGCTACCCACCTCGCCACGCATGCGCTTGACAGCCTCAGTCAAGCTCAACCCGCGCAAATTGCTGTCATTTACTTTCAGGATGAAGTCACCCGACTTGATGCCGGCTCTGTAGGCGGGAGTGTCGTCGATCGGCGAAATAACCTTAACAAAACCTTCTTCGATACCAACTTCGATACCAAGACCGCCGAATTTTCCGGAAGTCGCAGTCTGTAAATCTTTATACGCGTCGTTGTCAAGAAACGCAGAGTGGGGATCTAACCCAGTCAACATCCCGTTGATCGCTTCTTTGATCAGGCGCTTATCGTCGACCTCCTCCACATAACCGGCCTTAACGCGGCCAAACACCTCAGACAACATGCGTACTTCTTCGATGGGCAGGTTGGCTATTGCTGGTTGGCGCTCGGCGACCGCCGAGAAATGTAGCGAAAGCGATACCCCCAGCACAGTCCCCAGACCAACCAATCCCGCCGCTTTCAGTTTCGCCCCTGACCTGGCAATCACTCCAGCGGCCCCGCCCGGCGAGGTCGGCATTTGCGTGGAATCACCCGCCACAACCCGCATATCGTTGCGGCTAACGCTTGGCACCCGCGAGGTGTTGCCTTCATTTACTTGGCCTGAGCCGTCCATTTGTTCCACGTCTTTATTCCTGACTTTCATTTATGACTAGCGCCCAACCCAGCGCATGGGGTCAAACGGTTTGCCGTCTTGTCTTAATTCAAAATATACACCCGAATCCAACGCACCACCGGTCGATCCGACAGACGCAATTGCCTCGCCGGCAACTGTGTTTTCGCCAACCTGTTTGGCGATACTTTCATTGTGACCATACAAACTCAAAAAACCGGCTCCATGGTCAACAATGACCAAATTGCCATAACCGCGCAGCCAGTCTGCATACACAACACGACCGTCGGCGACCGCTTTCACCGGCTGCCCTTCTTCGGCCCGGATGAATAAACCTTTCCAAGTCAAACCACCGTCTTCTCGTTGGGCACCAAATTTCCCAGTCAGTTCACCTTTAACCGGTAGTTTTAGCTTTCCCCTTAGACTGGAAAACGCCCGTCCGACAAATCCAGCGTCCACCACATCATTTATGGCCTCCCCCGGCTTCCGCACACGAGCTACCTCGTCCACCTGTTTCTTTGCGTCGCCGCGCCGTGAATCGCGCGATTCGGTCTTGCGCGACAGCTCAATTGCAATCTGCTCAATGAGTTTGGTCAATCGATTTTCATCGCGTTTGAGCCGGCCCACCTCCCGCCTATTCTTCGCAATATCTGCCCGGATTCGCCCCAAAACCTGCTGACGAGCCATCCTTTCTGAGACTAGCCTTGCGCGCGCCTTTTTTTGCTCGTCTGCATTTGCCGCAAGTTGGGTTTGTTTTTCGCGCGCTTCTATTTCCAGCGCGGCCAACTGCGCCACCTTCGTCTTTAAGCGACTGATGGTGGCAACCCGTGATCGGGTGACGTACCGCAGATAACCTAGCTGCCGCTCCACTGTTGAGACATCTTTACCAGTGAGTACCAAACGGATGGCATCCGTGTTGCCGAACATGTATTGATGCCGGATCAACTTGTCGCGTAGCGCTTCTTCCCGCTGAATATCGTTCTTGGTCGCCTTGATACGCTGCGTCACATCCGCCAGTTCTCGCGAAGTGGCGGCCCGATCTCTCGCCAACCCGGTCAAATTACGGTTGACTTCCGAAATCGCCTTCTCAGACACCTTGAGCTGATCCGTCGCCTCGCTACGCGACTCTTCGCCCTTGGCGACCATTCGATTCAGTCTTTCGATCCGACTGCGTAAATCGTCTAATGCCTGCTTCTTCTCGTCATTCGCGCTTGCCGACGCAGGGGTGAGGACGACAAGTGCAACGATACCAAAACCCAATAGCAACGGGCATTTCCAAGCCAAATCGCCCCAAAATGCCTGTATCTGCTTGGCTTTATTACGGCTTATCAAGCTGGGCCTTCGCCTTACCCTGTGCGGCGACCGCGGCCGCAGCCGCCGCGATCTCCGCCGCATCACCCAGATAGTAGCTGCGGATAGGGCGCAGGTCGTCGGTCAACTCATAAACCAACGGCACAGCCGTCGGAATATTCAGATTGACAATCGCCTCATCTGACAGATGGTCTAGATGTTTGATTAGCGCCCGCAACGAATTACCGTGCGCGGCAATCAAGACTCTCTTTCCCGCTTGCAGCTGGGGGGCGATTTCAATCTGCCAGTACGGGACAACGCGCTGCACCGTATCTTTCAAGCACTCAGTATCCGGCAGCTCCTCGGGCAGCAAACACTGGTAGCGAAGGTCTTTGGATGGGTGGCCGGCATCATGTCGGCCGAGCGGTGGCGGCGGCGTGTCGAAGCTGCGCCGCCATACCAACACCTGCTCTTCGCCAAATTTTGCTGCGGTTTCTGCCTTGTTGAGGCCCTGCAGTGCACCATAGTGGCGTTCGTTTAAGCGCCAGTGACGAACCACCGGTATCCAGCGCCGGTCCAGCTCCTCTTGGACCAACCAAAGGGTTCGGATGGCGCGTGTCAGCACCGAACTGTAGGCAATATCAAAACCATAAGCTGCTTCTCTCAGAAGCTGAGCCGCCCGGCGAGCCTCGGCAACGCCCTTGTCGGTCAAATCCACATCCACCCAGCCAGTGAAGCGATTTTCTAGGTTCCACTGCGATTCACCGTGGCGCATCAGGACGAGTTTTTTCATGTTTTATTTGCTCAAGCCTTGAAATTCAAACGATATGTACGACTTGTTGGCAGACGATTTTTCCGCTAACGAGAAAGCCTTAGCAACGGCCCGCGTCCAACCACGTTACTGGGCACCCTGCCAGTCGAGGCAAAATTGGTACAATAGCAAGTTTACGTGAGCGATCACCTCGTACCAAGCCGGACGTTTGACATGACAGCGCGGAATCGGTGACGCAGTTGGTATTGGGCAGTTGGTATTGGGCAGTTGCCAACTATCTCACCAAACTAGTTTGGTTCGTTGCAGTGCCCTCTAGGCACTGATGCGTACAAGCCTGAATCCGCAAGACCCTACCTGTGCTGTCAGATTAATCTGCCAGTTGCATTTTCACCCAACGCTGTTGCACCACACATGACTGAATTTCTCACACAACCACAAAACTTCATGCTATTGGGGTTATTCATCGCCAGCGGCATCATGCTCATCTGGCCAACGATTGCCAAGTCTGTTGGCGGCGCGAGTGACATCGGCACCTTGGAAGCGACCCGGCTGATGAACTCGGGTGAAGCGCTAGTGCTCGACATTCGTGACAGCGGCGAATTCAACGGCGGGCGCATTCCAAAGTCGAAAAACATCCCGTTAGCGGAGCTCGACAAACGCATCGATGACCTTTCCCGCTTCAAAGAAAAGCCGGTCATCATCACTTGCCGCAGCAACACCCGCGCTGGCGCGGCGGCGCGTTTGCTGAAGTCAAAGGGCTTCACCAACGTGCGGCAACTTGACGGCGGATTCGCCGCTTGGCAACAGGCCAGCCTGCCGGTTGAACGATAGGAACAATCATGGCCACTGTCACTATGTATTCAACTGCCGTCTGTCCCTACTGTCAGATGGCTGAACGCCTTCTGAAGTCAAAAGGTGTGCACAGCATTGAAAAAATCCGAATTGATCTCGACCCAGCAAAACGCGATGAGATGATGGCCAAGACCCAACGCCGAACCGTACCGCAAATTTTTATTGGTGAACAATATGTCGGCGGATTTGACGATCTTGCCGCACTCGACAAGGCGGGCGGACTCGATCCGCTTTTGCAAACCTAGCAGTCGCCACCAACACGCTGGCATTGGCCGACGCATACCAGTTGTTCTCGCTCTTTTACCCACAATCGATTCACTTTTAGGAAAACCGAAATGACCGACGCAACCGCCGCCGCACCAGCCGCTCAAGACAATCAACCAACCTACAACATCGAAAAAATCTACGTTAAGGATCTATCGTTGGAAGTCCCTAATGCACCGTCGATTTTTTTGGAGCGCGAGGCACCGACTGTCGACGTCCAGCTTCACCACACGTCGAAGTCGGTTGATGAAGGCATCTACCAAACCGAACTGACCATCACGGTCACGGCAAAAATCGGGGAGAAGACCATGTTCTTGGCTGAAGCCAACCAGGCCGGTATTTTCCAGATTCGCAACGTGCCGAATCAAGATCTCGATCCGATTCTGGGAATAGGCAACCCGAACATTCTGTATCCGTATGCGCGCGAGACCATTTCCGACGCCATCACACGCGCTGGATTTCCGCCAGTTCTGTTGAACCCGGTAAATTTTGAAGCGCTGTATCAAGCGCAAAAGGCGCAAGAAGCACAAGATGGTGCTGAAACGCCGATGGTTACAACCAAGCACTAATCAGGTCGACGATGATGCGCGCACTATCTACTGCGTTCACCATTACCAGCCAACCGTACGCCGCAGCCATTGCTGCGGCGTTTTTGTTTGGCGGCGTGTTGGGCACGATGAGCCCGCCGGTTCTGGCGCAGTTACCCGTGGCTGAAAAGTCACCGCAACCTGCAACGCCTCAATCGGCTCCCGCTACAGTCAAAAGCACTACGTCAGTGTCGACGCCTAATGCAATTCCCCCGGTTGCCGCAGTAGCCGCCCCCGTCAGGTCATTCGTTAGCATCGGCGACAGGCCTGCGATTATGTTTGACGCGCCATCCATCCGCACAAACAAAATCTTCATCATCAACGCCCACACACCACTTGAAATGTTGGTGAAGTTGGACAAGCTCACAAAGGTGCGCGACGTCGATGGTACGGTTGGCTGGGTGGAAAACTCGGCCTTAGGCGAGCGCCGCCATATACAAATTTCCGCTGCATCCGCTGATGTGCGCGCTGCTGCTTCTGCATCGGCTGCGTTGGTGTTTGAAGCACAGCGCTCGGTGGTGTTGGAAGTGATCGGCCCCGCGCAGGATGACTGGTTGCCAGTCAAGCACCGCGACGGGCAAACCGGGTTTGTTCGTTTGACACAAATCTGGGGCGACTAACTCATGCGTATCGCGGTGCTCGGCGCGGGTGCCTGGGGTAGCGCTCTGGCGATAGCATTGGGACGCAAACATGGCGTCACCTTGTGGGGCCGCGACGCTGCACAGATGCAGGCAATCGCCGCCAGCCGAACAAATCAAAAGTATCTTCCCGGCATTACGCTTGCCGACACGGTCTCCGTCACGGCTTCATTCAGCGAGGCGCTGGCAGGCGCAGATTTGGCGCTGATCGTCACCTCAACCAGCGGACTGGCCGACATGATCAGCGCAACACTCACCGAGACAACAATGGCAAAGACGGCGCTGCCGACGCTGCCGATTATCTGGGCATGCAAGGGATTCGACAAGCTGACCGGTAAACTGCCGCACGAGACCATCGCCGAACTTGTCCCTCCCGGAGCGCTGTATGGTGCCTTGTCCGGGCCGAGTTTTGCCGAAGAAGTGGCAAGGGGCCTGCCTTGTGCACTAACGCTGGCGGCGAACGACCGAGTATTCGCCAGCGAAATGGCCGGCATACTCAACAACAATACACTGCGTGTTTATTCGTCCGTCGATTTAATTGGCGTTGAACTTGGCGGTGCGCTGAAGAATGTCATGGCGATCGCCGCCGGAATCAGCGACGGCATGCGGCTCGGGTTAAACGCGCGTGCAGCGCTTATTACTCGCGGGCTTGCCGAGATGGTTCGACTCGGTGTGGCAATGGGCGGTAAAGCCGAAACCTTCATGGGCTTGACCGGCATCGGCGACCTTATCCTCACTGCGACCGGAGATCTCTCCCGCAATCGCAAAGTCGGCATGTTACTGGCGGACGGAAAATCACTTGGCGACATCTTGCGCGATCTCGGCCATGTCGCAGAGGGCGTAAATTCTGCGGCCGCTGCCCTGGCACTCGCCCAAAAACACGGCGTCAACATGCCAATTACCGAGGCGGTGAATGCCGTCCTGTTTAACAACGCCGACCCGCGCGACGCACTAAAGGCACTACTCGCGCGCGACGCGAAGGCGGAATGACCTTAGAATCCTTTGACACCCACGAACGTCAGGAGACAACGTAATGCCCGCTAAAAAAGCTGCTGCTGGAGGAGCCGTCTCCAAGCAAATGCCCATCAAAAAAGCAGCGATTCGTCGCATTGAAGATACTGCCAATAAGCTTGGCACCATTACTGCGGCACAGAAGGCAGATGTTCTCATTGAAGCGCTACCGTATCTGCAACGCTTCTGGGACAAGAATATCGTCGTCAAATACGGCGGCAACGCAATGACTGATCTTTCGTTGCAAGAGGACTTTGCCGAAGACATCACCCTGTTGAAACTCGTCGGCATGAACCCGGTGGTGGTACATGGGGGTGGCCCGCAGATTAATTCACTGCTGTCGAAGATTGGTAAAGAAGGTCAATTCATCCAAGGAATGCGCGTCACGGACGACGAAACACTTGACGTCGTCGAAATGGTCTTGGGCGGGTTGGTGAATCAGGAAATTGTCACCCTGATCAATAAAGCTGGCGGCAAGGCAGTTGGCCTCACAGGCAAGGACGGCAACTTCATCCATGCCCGCAAACTGACGATGACCTCCACTGAAGACAAGCGCAAAAAAATAGACTTGGGCCTAGTCGGCGAAGTGGTGAAGGTCGATACCGCGATCATCGATTTACTTGATTCCGAGGATTTCATCCCCGTCATCGCCCCGTTAGGAGTGGATGAAAACGGGACTGCCTACAACATCAACGCCGATGTGGTGGCCGGCAAGATCGCCGTTGCATTACAAGCTGAAAAGCTCATCATTCTCACCAATACTAAAGGCGTACTGGACAAACAAGGCAATGTGCTGACCGGGCTCACCGCCTCAAAGATCCATGAATTGGTCGCGGATGGCACCATATCCGGCGGCATGATTCCGAAAATCGATTTCGCGCTCGATGCCGTGCGAAACGGCGTGAAGACGGCACACATCATCGACGGTCGTGTTCCGCACGCGCTGTTGCTCGAGGTCTTGACCAGCGAAGGCGTCGGTACGCTGATCCGTGGCGCGAGTGCGAATCGCGGTGGCGGCCACCATCGATAGGAGAAGAACTCCTTATTTGACGGGCGTCTTCACGGCTTTTCGCTCGAAAACGCCCGCCAATAAACGACTTCTAAAGTTTCACTCGGCTTCTACCCCAAAGATTGCTGAGCTGATACGGATCAAGCCCAGCGCCAGCCACGAGGCAAGTTTTTGTTTCATGCCGCGAGTT
This sequence comes from Burkholderiales bacterium, assembly GCA_040379385.1. Lineage (GTDB taxonomy): Bacteria > Pseudomonadota > Gammaproteobacteria > Burkholderiales > Usitatibacteraceae > UKL13-2. The sequence goes on from JBEILF010000008.1 coordinate 28,982, forward strand.
GCCCATACATGCGCCTCCAATTTTTCGGCGTTACGCACCGTCTCGTCATGCAGCGAGGCGCGTAGTTCCGTTGCGAATGCCGCATCGACCGCGATGATGTTTGCTTCACGATTCAGCAGCAAGCTGAACGGGTCGAGATTGGACGATCCTACTGTCGCCCACCACCCGTCGACGACCGCAACCTTGGCATGCAACATGGCCGGCCTGTACTCATGGATAACAATGCCCGCTTCCAACAAATCCGTATATAACGAGCGCGTTGCCATTTGCATCAGCGGATGATCTGCCGCGCCTTGCAACAAAATTTCCACCTTCACGCCACGCTTGGTTGCTGCAACCAATGCCTGCCGTAGCGGCCTGCCCGGAAGAAAGTACGAGCTCGCAATGAGAACTTCCGACTTGGCCGCTGAAATTGCTGCACGGTACGCCTGCTCGATGTTGCGGCGGTGCTTCACGTTGTCCCGACTCACAAACGCCAGCAGCGTGTCGCCGACAGCCTCCGATGCGACCGTTGGCAGCGCGCCGTCATGCTCACGACGAAGCTGAGTTAACCACTTCGTTCGCCGCCACAGGCGGTAAACACTTTCATAAACGGGTGCCAACACCGGGCCTTCCACCTTCACCGCGTAGTCGTAACGGGGATGTGTCGTCGAAAGATTTTCGGTGAAATCATCGATAAAGTTGATACCACCCAGAAAGCCAACTTTGCCATCGACCAGCACAATCTTGCGGTGTGTACGTCGCATCCGATGGCGAGTGGGAAACCACTTCCCGCGAAGCGGTCGGTAAACAAGGACATCGACGCCAGCGGCGCGCATTGCGTCAAAAAACGTCTCGGGTGCCTTTAGCGAGCCGAAGCCATCGATCAACAAGCGTACCGCAACCCCGCGCCGGGATGCACGGGCGAGCGCCTCGGCGATGGCGCGTCCTGATACATCATCTTCGAAGATGTAGATTTCAATTCGTATATCGTCAACAGCGGCATCAATGGCAGCCAACATGGCGGGAAAAAATGCGGCACCATTCTTCAACAGCGTGATGCGGTTCCCCGTGTAGATTTTCATTGCGCGCGCAGGGTCACAGCGAGCCCGATATGGTCTGACATGCGCCGCCAACGTGTTCCCTTCACGTCACCGTGGAGGCGCTGTGCAGCCTCGATTTTCATACCGCGAACGTAGATGCGATCAAGTGTAAGGATCGGCATCACTGCTGGGTAGGTGCGAGCGAGTTTGCCATGCGACGACTCGAACGCCTCCACCACACCGAGACGATCAGCGAGTTTGTCGCTGATCCGGCTGTGCCCCGCTCGCCAATCGTTGAAGTCGCCCGCAATTACCAGTGGCGAGTCCCCCGGGGCAACCTCGCTGATGAGATCAATCAATCGTTCGACCTGCATCAAGCGACTTCGATGGAACAGCCCCAGATGAACACACACGCAGGTTAGCGGCTTGGCGAGCGCCGGCACGTTGATACTTGCAAAAAGATGCCCGCGCGACTCAAAGCGGTGGTGTGACACATCGTGATTTACTGAGTGAGCGATGGAAAATGATGACAGGATTGCATTACCGTGGTCTCCCATACGGTGTCGTGCATTTGCCGCATAAACAATATCTGTATAGCGCCCGTTGGCGATATGTTCATGTTGCGGCACGTTCGGCCAATCGGCAAATCGTCTCGCGTTCGCGGTGTGGGCACCCTGCACTTCCTGAAGCAGCACGATGTCCGCATCGTGCGCATTCAAGTTTTTCCGAACGTCGTGTATGATCAACTTGCGATTAAGCGGCGATAATCCTTTATGGATGTTGTAGGTCGCAATGGTGATCGTTGATTTGTTCGACATAGCGTTCAATTTTCTGCCGCCCTAAGATTTTCCGCGATAAGAAAACGCGTCCTCACAAACTTATTCTCACTTATTTGCCACGCCCAGTCAGCGACAAAATTGCATCACGGTTGGTCGGCGAAAAACAAAGCGGCGCGGCCTGCTCAACCGGCAGCCAAACGTACTGAAGGTGCTCGTGAGCACTCAAGCTAACCGCAACGCGGCCCTGCACGCGCAGCCCAAACACGTGTTCCGTATTGTGCGTGACGCCCGGCGCATAACGATGCCGCCAAATCGGATAGATTTCATACACATTCTCAACCTGCCAGTCAGTCAAGGCATGACGGCTAACCTCAATACCGGTCTCTTCCAGCACTTCACGTGTGGCGGTCTCAAGCAAAGACTCACCTTCGTCTTGGCTCCCCGTCACACTTTGCCAATATCCGGGACGATCAGCTCGCTCGATCAACAATACCTCCATCCGCTCGTTGTAGATCACGATCAGGGTGGAACGCGGGATCTTGTAGGGCCTGCTTGGCGGTGTAGGCATTGTGGGCATTGTTGGATTCAATTCAAAAGCGTCATGACGGAATACGCGTGGCTGTGCTGCTTGCCTGAACATTTCATGGGGCGCGTTCGAAAGCGGGTGAGTGGACGAGTGATTTTTCGCCTGACCGACCAAAGCATAGCAGGCTATGCTGCGGGAGGAAGGTAAAAAACCGCCGTCCAATCGCCCGAGAGCGAACGTGCAGCTCGCATCTACTGCAAAATAGGAGCGATCCAAATTGGTTTGCCAATCGTTCAGGCGAAACCTCCTTCGACGCAGCGGGCGACCCATGAAATATTCAGGCTAGACTGCTATTTTGCTTCAGTCGCCGTGCCAAGCGCAGGCACACCTCGTAAATGTTATCGACAACTAGCGCGGCAGCACGTTCATCATACATTTCAGGCGCTATTTGGGGCTTGTTTGCGATTTCCATCTGGGTGGGTTGGATTTTGCTCACACGGTATGGCGTGACCACGTCACTTTCGCCCTACGACATCACGGCACTCCGCTTCGCCTGCGCGGGCTTGCTCCTGCTGCCAATCGTAGTTCGGCAAGGCTTCGCGCTTAAACAGGTTGGTTTGCCGTTGCTTGGTGTCATTTGTTTCGGTGCCGGTGTTCCCTACGTACTCATTGCCTCCGGCGCACTCCAGTTCGCACCCGCCGCGCATGCGGGTGCATTGGTTCCGGGGACGATGCCGCTCTGGGCCGCGCTTCTTGCGATGATTTTCCTGCACGAAAAGATTGGCGGCGTTCGACGTATCGGCTTGATGATGATCCCGGTTGGCATCGTCATCTTTGTCGGTGCCGGGCTGACGGATTTTTCTTCGGGTTACTGGCGTGGCCATCTGATGTTTTTAACAGCCGCTCTCTGCTGGGCAAGCTTTACGGTCGCGATGCGTCGGGCGAGCAACAAAGGGCTCACCCCACTGCATGCAGCCGCGATTGTCTCAGTCGTGTCCGCCGTTTGGTACCTACCGGTCTACGGGTTCTTGTTGCCTCATCGAATAGCGGAGGCGTCATGGGGCGTTATTGCGGTTCAAACAATTTACCAAGGGATCTTTGTCTCGATTGTTTCGCTCTTCGCTTACGCAAAAGCCGTGAGCATCTTGGGCGCTTCACTTGGGTCAAGCTTCGCCTCACTCGTTCCAGTGCTGGCGATGCTCGCTGCCGTTCCGCTTTTGGGCGAAGTACCCGCACCCTCGGACTACTTTGGTATCGCCGCGGTGACTGTCGGAGTGTTCCTGTCCAGTGGCGCATATCAGGCGATACTCCGGCGTTGATCAGTGTGATGGGACGATTCCCACGCTGGCCGAGAAATCGTTAGAATCAACGCCATCAAAGCGGGTGTAGTTCAATGGTAGAACGGCAGCTTCCCAAGCTGCATACGAGGGTTCGATTCCCTTCACCCGCTCCAAACAAAGCGCCCCATCGGGGCGTTTTTGCTTTGGGCGGCGTGGCAGGGATGAGAACCCTCACCGGGTTCGACTAATCGAAGTCCAGCGGACTTCGGTTGGACGTTTGCGGCGCTGTTTCGGTTCATGCCGCAAACGGTCGCGTCGCGATGATGTTTTGGCCCAAAGCCGAAACATCACATTCCCTTCACCCGCTCCAAACAAAGCGCCCCATCGGGGCGTTTTTGCTTTGGGCGGCGTGGCATGAAAGCGCACTAGCGCGGATCTTTGTTGAGGAATTTAATATGCCGTGTTAAATTACTCAAATGCCGATCATTTCCAGAGCCATCGAAAAACAGCTTTCAAGAGCTGCCAAGGCGTTCAGCGCCGTAGTGGTGACGGGCCCGCGGCGGAGCGGCAAGACGTGGTTACTGCGTCATCAATTTCCGAAGGCACAGTACTTCCTTTTCGAAGACCCGGATGTCATCGGCCGCTTCCGCGCGGACCCCCAAGGTTTTCTTGACGGGGTGACGCCACCGGTGATCTTGGATGAAATTCAAAACGTACCCGAAGTATTCAACTTTGTACGCAGTCGGATCGACCAGAATCCGGGCAAGAAAGGTCAATGGTTTCTGACTGGTTCACAAGAATCATCACTGATGCAGAACGTAAGTGAATCGATGGCTGGTCGCGCTGCGATCTTGCAAATGCTGCCGCTTTCGCTGAGCGAATCCCCCAAAGTGTCGCTGCTGCGCGGTGGCTATCCCGAGGTCATCCTGCGACCGAACGCAGCCGAGTTATGGTTTTCGTCGTACACCCAGACCTATTTGGAGCGCGATGTTCGCAACGCCAGCGCCATTGTCAGTCTAGAAACATTCAGACGCTTTATGTCGCTACTTGCCACGCGGCACGGCGCCGTGTTGAACATGAGCGAATTCTCTGCGCCTCTCGGCGTGAGCGTTCCAACAGTTTCGCGTTGGTTGGATATTTTGGAAACATCCGGCCTGATTCTTCGACTGCCTCCGTTTTTCGAAAACGTCGGCAAGCGTCTGATCAAGGCGCCCAAGATTTACTGGCTCGATTCCGGCCTTGTCTGTCATTTGCTCGGCATACGAAGTAGCGCAGAGCTTGAACGCTCTCCGTTCCTTGGTGCCATTTTTGAAGGCGCAGTTGCAAGCGAAATCATCAAATCACAAGTTAACCAAGGCCAACGAAAGGCGCTCTATTACTTCCGCGACCAGCAGGGCCTTGAGGTCGATTTCATCAAACTCAACGACGGCGGCACCGCGACGCTTATCGAGGCCAAGGCAACACGTTCACCGCAATCCGGTATGGTGGTGCCGATGATCCGTCTGACCAAAGCGTGGCACGACACGGCGCAGCAGCGAAAACTCACCCCCTCAATGCTCGTTCATCGCGCAGCAAAAAATGTGATCGAATCCGCCGCGATTGCGCCAGAATGCCGGGCTATGACCTTTGAGAGATTCGTCGAACAACTAGGCTGAACACCTCAATTGCAACGTTTCGCGGCCGCCGGTGCCTGGAGCCAACTCAGAACAAGTCGTCGATCTTCAGCGCACGATCCACCAACAGCGACGCTGGTAATTGGTGCGTGATAAACAACATCGACACCTTGCCCTTGAGACGATTCAATGTGGTAGCGAATTGTTCTGCGATGCTGGCTGAGTTCACGGTGCTTAGAGTTTGAGGTCGCAATTTGCGACCTCAAAGAGCGCCACGCTTCAGCGTCAATGGCGGATAGAGAGGCAGTTGAAATATGAAGGCCGCCGCCTGAATGGGCGCACGGGTATTCACGCGCTAGCGGACGAGACCAGCGAAGGCATCAACTCTTTCTCGCGAGCTGCCTCTTTCGGTTCACCGTTGCGTTCTGTAGGCGCGAAACCCCTGTGCTAACCGTACTCATTGGGCCTCTCGCGGCGCAAACAGCGGAATCTGAAACTCGCCGTTCCACGGGCATTTACAGCACTTTTTGCTTGGAAACGCTCGCCTCTATTGGACCTTACAAGTCTGGCACGCATCTTTGGGAAACAAGATGGTGCACGCTGAAGTTGTTCTTTGCCGCTTAGCATTCTTTGAGGATGGTCAAACAAGTCTACGTTGCTCGAGCGTCAACATGGAACGATCCGGAGCGAATAGAGCTGGCTGGCAGAAAAAACGTGGTCTGTCCCCAATGCTGTAGGCGCGGCGACCGCTCTACTACCGCAAGGGGTAACCTATCGATTGGTCGCGTTGCAAACCGGCCTGTATACCGACTTTCACTCTCCTACAGGTACTTCAATTCTTAGCGCAGGCGATACATGGAAGATAGGGACCACTTATGCTCTTACAGCTCGTTATAGCGGTCCAATGCTTGGCTACAAACTCGCCGGTGGGCCGTTGAGACAGGAGGACTTCTATTCAGGTAACATGATGCAAATTCAACTAGTCGAAAAAAAAACGATGTTTGGGTATCAAGCTGTTCATTGGCGCCTGC
>JBEILF010000009.1:0-34129 GCA_040379385.1 Burkholderiales bacterium
AGATTGGCCAGACACTCGATCACGTGAAGTCGATCGAGAAGCAACTCGCGCAGCTCAAGTCAAAACTTGCAGCGTCAGCCGGTGACGATTTGCTCGGCCAAGCCAAGGAAGTGAACGGTACCAAGGTTCTCGCAGCAACGTTGGAAGGCATCGACGCAAAAGGCCTGCGCGAAACGATGGATCAACTGAAGTCGAAGTTGAAGTCCGGCGTGATTGTGCTGGCGGTTGCCGAAGGCGACAAAGTACAGATTGCGGCAGGTGTAACGGCTGATCTTGTTGCGAGGTTCAAAGCTGGTGAATTGGTGAACCACGTTGCGCAGCAAGTTGGCGGCAAGGGCGGTGGCCGGCCAGACTTTGCAATGGCGGGCGGCAATGACGCTTCTAACCTGACGAGTGCTTTAGCGTCCGTCACCGAATTCGTGGCGGCAAAGTGAGCGGACATCGGGTCTGGCCGCTAGGCCCGCATCGGCTCGGCGCATCCCCAAAGGGGCCCCTGCCTTCGGCCTCTCGTGCCTATCCCTCAATGGCGACGCTAGGCGGTGCCAATCCAGGCGCGATCAGTGCCGCACTGGAATCAGTCGCCGTATGGGTGTCTTCAAAGTAAATATGGAATTGTCATGACCTCGCCGCTCGATATCGTTCAAGCCAACCTCAAGCAATCGAAACAAGCGCTGGAGAATTTATTGGCCAATCCAGCTGCGCTGGCAAATGTTGCTGCTGCGGCTGAATTGATTGGTGTTGCCTTTGACAGGGGCGGGCGCGTGTTTTCCTGCGGCAATGGCGGCAGCATGTGTGATGCGATGCATTTTGCCGAAGAGCTTTCCGGTCGTTATCGCAATGATCGCAAGGCGCTGCCGGCGGTATCGATCAGCGATCCTTCGCACATTTCGTGTGTTGGTAATGATTACGGCTACGATTTCATCTTCTCGCGCTATCTGGAAGCACACGCACGTGCCGGAGATGTGCTGCTTGGTATCAGCACCAGCGGTAAGAGTGCCAATGTGATTAAGGCGGCGGAGTATGCCAAAACAAATGGCATCCATGTCGTGACCCTGACCGGGATGCCGGACAGCGTGTTGAGCAAGCTTGCGACCATTGATATCGTCACGCCGGGTAATAGCGGCTATGCGGACCGCGTTCAAGAGCTCCATATCAAAGTCATTCATATCCTGATTGAGCTCGTCGAGCGACGCTTTTTTCCGGAGAATTACGAGCAGTAGCTTGGTGCTTCTTTGTTTTAGGGGATGAGATTCCTCCCCAAAAGCGGTTCGGAGTGACGGCGGTTTTGAAGTCATCACTTCCAAATTTGTCACCCTGAGCGAAGCCGAGGGATCTCATCGGTTTGTGTTGAGAAGAAGGTAGTGAGTTTTACGAGGGATGAGATTCCTCGCCGAAAGCCGTTCGGAATGACGTTGGTTTTGTGGTCACCAATTCCAAATTTGTCATCCCGAGCGCAGCCGAGGGATCTCATCGGGCTGTGTTGAGAAGAAGGTAACAGATGTGAAATGTCTAGAACCTACTATGTCTACATTGTCGCTTCGATCAGCCGGGTTGTTTACATCGGTGTCACTAACAATTTGGTTCGAAGGGTCTACGAACACAAGCAGGGCTTGGTTGCAGGCTTTACAAAGCGTTACCAGGTAGATCGACTGGTGTACTTTGAGGAAACAACCGACGTGCGAGTCGCGATTGAACGAGAAAAACAGTTGAAGACTTGGCGGAGGGAAAAGAAATTGGCGCTGATTGAAGCGACAAATCCTTCATGGAAAGACCTGTACCTTGACTTCACCGGATGAGATCCCTCGGCTGCGCTCGGGATGTCAAAATTGAGGTAACAGCGATTCTTCTCGGAGATCTCACGCTTCAGCAGCCATATTTGATTGTTCGATGTCATCCCGATCGCAGCCGAGGGATCCCATCCTAACGTAAGAAAGTAACTCGATTCAATGTCATTCAGCTTCTGCCCAAAATGTGCCACACCGCTCGCAAAACGCGCGTTTGAAGAAGACGGTGGTGCCGCGACACGGATTGCTTGTCCAGACGACGCCTGCGGATTTATCCACTACGACAACCCGACGCCTGCCGTCGGTGTGTTGATCGAACACCAGGGTGACATCGTGCTGGCGCGCGGTGCCGGGTGGCCAGAAGGTTTTTTTGCACTGGTGACCGGGTACCTTGAAAAAAACGAGGATCCGCTCAAAGGTGTGGCACGCGAAGTTAAAGAAGAGACCAATCTGGATGTGGTGGAAACCGAGATCATCGGCAACTACATCTTTGCGCGCAAGAACGAAGTCATGCTGTGTTATTTTGCCAAGTGCGAAGGAGAGATTCGGCTCTCACCCGAGCTTGCGGAGATTAAGCGTTACCAGCCACACGAATTACGGCCATGGCCACGCGCCACGGGTTTTGCCGTCGCCGACTGGATGCGTTCACGCGGTCTTGAAGTCAAGTTCATTGAACGACCGCCACTTAACATTGCGCCGAAAAAATGAAATCGCAAAAACCTGAAAGCATCGCCGCGCAGGCGCTGGGATGGATCGACGACACCACCAAAGAAATTGTCGGGCAAATCCACACCTCCACGACCTATATTCGCGATCCAGACAACCAATACCGCAATGGCCGCGTGTATGCCCGCGACCATAATCCGACCTTCGATCAGCCGGAGGCTGTGCTCAACGCACTCGAAGGTGGACACCAAACGCTGCTGTTTGCATCGGGCATGGCCGCAGCGACTGCGGTTTTTCAGGCGCTGAATCCGGGTGATCACGTGATCGCGCCGAAGGTCATGTACTGGTCACTGCGTAATTGGCTAAAGACATTTGCGAGCCGCTGGGGATTGCATGTTGAGTTTGTTGATGCGACCGATCTCGACGCAGTGCGGGCGGCCATTCAGCCCGGTAAAACCAAATTGATTTGGATCGAAACACCGGCCAATCCGCTGTGGCACATTACCGATATTGCGGCGACGTGCGAGCTCGCGCACCGAGCGGGGGCGTTGGTCGCGGTGGATTCGACTGTCGCCACCCCTGTGCTGACCCGACCCATCGAGCACGGTGCGGATTTTGTGATGCACGCTGCAACCAAATATTTGAACGGCCACTCAGATGTGGTGGCCGGTACAGTGACAGCCGCATGTGACTCGGAGATTTGGCAGCGCATTCGCAGCATTCGCGCACAAATTGGCGGCATTGCCGGGCCGTTTGAGGCGTGGTTGCTGATGCGTGGCATGCGGACATTGTTCCCGCGAGTCCGGACTGCCTGTAGCAACGCGCAAGCAATTGCCGAGTACTTGTCGAATCATCGGCTCGTGGCCGAGGTGCTTTACCCTGGATTGCCGGGGTTCGTGGGTCACCAGGTGGCCGCCAAACAAATGCGCGGTGGCTTTAGCGGCATGATGTCCGTTCGAATCAAACAAGGCGAAGCGGCAGCGATTGCCGTTGCGGCCAATACGCAGATTTGGAAACGTGCAACCTCTCTTGGCGGTGTTGAAAGTTTGATCGAACACCGGGCCAGCGTGGAGGGCGAGGGTACGCCGGCACCGTCTGATCTGTTGCGAATTTCGGTGGGCATTGAATCCGCACAAGACCTGATTGATGACTTTGAGCAGGCGCTGGCGATAGCCGCAAGCCAAGCGCTGAAATAATCCATGCAAGATATTCACACGAGAATCCAAACTTACCTCGTCCGCGCAGACCTTGATCGTTACCTCAACGAGACGACCGTGATCGCCAAGTGCATTCGCAGCATCATGGACGCCATGGGGGAGTTGCCAGACATTAGTCTTGACACCTTGTATCGCTACCCAGTGCCGATGTTGTCCGAAGACGGCAGTTGCTCACTGATTGAAGAACTGGCGCCTGTACCCTACGACCTGACACAAATTTTGGGCGGGCGTAGCGAGGCTGTGACACGAAAGTTGTTGCTGCTGAATCAAGTGGTCGAGCATGTTACGCAAATGTCCGGTGCGGATTGGTTGGGCATCTATCAAGCGCGCAACCATGCCAATCAACAACGGGTGTTGGTGAAGCTTGCCTATCGTGGCCGTCCGTCCCGCGCCGAATTTCCACTTACACCGGAGTTTGCCGCCGGGAGTACCAACAGCACCGTCGGGCTTGAAGGCTCGGCGCGTGTGATTGACGATGTTGCCGCCTATACCGCCGAAGGTGGCGGTTTCTACGTATGCGACGACAAGGTGCAGTCGGAAGCGTGTCTGCCAATGTTTGATGAAGCGGGCGTCATTGTCGGCATCATCGATGCAGAAGCTGAACCCAAGCAGTTTTTCAAACCCGACCGCATCGCCGCGATTGCCGCCCTGGCATTGGTAGCGCCATCACTTCTACCATAAACGCTAGTAATGACGGGTGTTTCAGGCCGAAAACGCTTGTAGATGCGCGTCGAATGGCGAGTTTATTTTGTAGGGTCGACAGGGTTCATCTGCCCACGCTGGAGGGTTTTCGGGATGAATTGTGGGCACGCTACGCTTTTCCCACCCTACGTAGAACTGACTGCGCTGCGAATCGTCTCGATGCGGATTCGATTCACACCGAAATCCCGTACCCCAAGCCGCGACCCCGAGCGCACATGAATCACGCTGTTGGCCGCGTCGAGCGCGAACTCGACATCATCCACAAATCCCAAACCCGGCGTTTTGAATTCGGCATAGAGGTAGTTCGCTTGTGCGGTAACTACGGTCGCACCCTTTTGCGCCTGGACGGTGGCTTGCAATTTTTTCCAAGCGGCGTCAGCGCTTGCGGTGAACGTTATCGGCGCGATGTAGTGTGAGTCATCCTTGGCGACGGTGGATGAGACGGTGTTCGGCTTCCACGAGGGTGGCTTGAATTGGCCGTTACGAAAACCCAACCCGTCGGGGCGGGAGCCTGCAAATAATCCCATTGGTTGACCTCCAAAGTATTCCATCGTCAAAACGCCTCCGGCCAGCAAGATGACCGAAAGCAGACTCAGCAGGGTGATTTTCAATGTTTTACGCATCCTAATGTTCAACTCATCAACGTTTTTGTGCCCGACGGTGTTTGCACATACGCGCACATCGTCATGCCGCTGTATGGCGGTGATGACGTTATCACCAGCCGTTTTGCCAGGCCAAGTTCGCCTAGCAGGTACTCGACTTTAGCCGGATTTGGGTGTGCCGCCTCCATCCAGGTGAATCGGCATTGCTGGTCTGGCAAACGCTCGCATGGATGCGTCGGCCCATCCCACTGGATCATATGAGGAACGAGTCCGCCTTCAATCGGGTGTCCGTCATTGGGCATAGTGATGCGCCAACGGAAATCACCGCGCGACATTGTTTGGACCGTGCCCAAGGCGCTGCCGATTTTACTATCAAGCCCGGTGATGTCATTGGTACGTGCCACCCAACCGATGAGCCGCGGGCGTTGCGCGATGCGTTCCTGAACATCCAGCGTGTCCAGGCCAAACCAGCGTGGCGATGAAGGGGCCGGCGCAGCCGGATTGACGGCGATGAGTTCCAGATAACACTCGGGGCCAAGGGAGAGCAGCCGGTTGTGTGTGCCCATCAGCGCGTGTTCGCCGACCGGCCCAAGTGTGACGCCGAAAAAACGCTCCAGCCATGCCGCGCCACGGGCAAGGTCTGCACATCCGATCACGAGGTGGTCTAACGCGGTCGAAGGCAATGGGTTCATGATTGCTGCCGGAACCAATTCGATGGCCTGACGCGAATCAGCAGCGCAGCGACCGACCAGCCTAGGCAAACGCCGGTTGCATTCGCCAGCGCATCAGCCCATTCAAAGACGCGATAGGGGGTCAGTCCCTGCGCAAACTCGATGGCAACACCCATCAACATCAACAGGATGGCGAGCTTCAGCTGCGTTCGTGTGTTGGCCTGTGGCATCGCCAAGCGCCATACCAACATCAGCCCGGCGTAGGCGAGTAGATGATGCAACTTGTCGCCGCCTGGGATGGTGCGGCTGATGGGCATCAGTGAGAGCGCCCAGACAGCACAGGTTATACCTATGGCCGAAATCTGCAGTAATCGTTGAAAATTCATGAGGTCCAATAAAGGCGGGCGTTTCCATGCAAAAAGGCCTGAAAACGCCCGTATAGTCTAGAGTTTCATGGCTTCTTCTGCGGTGGCAAATCGGTGCAGACCCCCTCGAACACCTCTGCTGCCATGCCGATGGATTCGCTGAGGGTCGGATGTGGATGAATTGTTTTGCCGATATCGGTAGGGTCACAGCCCATTTCAATAGCTAACGCAATCTCACCGATCAAATCGCCGGCATGGGTGCCAACGATGCCGCCGCCGATAACGCGATGCGTCTCGCTGTCGACGATCAGCTTGGTGAATCCCTCGTCGCGCCCATTGGCTATAGCGCGACCCGAGGCCGCCCACGGGAAGACGCTCTTGCCGAACTTGATCCCCTTGGCTTTGCAGGAATCTTCGGTCTCGCCCACCCATGCGACTTCGGGATCGGTGTAGGCAACACTGGGAATCACACGTGCATCGAAGAACGATTTTTGACCCGCCGCTGCTTCAGCCGCGACGTGACCTTCGTGCACCGCCTTGTGCGCGAGCATCGGTTGTCCGACGATATCGCCGATGGCGAATATATGCGGCACATTGGTGCGCATCTGTTTATCAACGTTGATAAAACCACGATCAGTCACTGCAACGCCTGCCTTCTCGGCGCTGATCTTTTTGCCGTTCGGTGCACGCCCGACACTCATCAGCGCCATGTCGTAGCGAACCGGGGCTTGTCTTGTCGTTTTACCATCCGCATCGCTGGTTTCGAATGTGACATAGATGCCGTCTGGCTTGGCGTCCACGGCAACCGTCTTCGTTTTTAACATGATGTTGTCAAAGCGCGACGCGTTCATCTTTTGCCACACCTTCACCAAGTCGCGGTCGGCACCCTGCATCAGGCCATCCATCATTTCGACCACATCCAAACGCGCGCCGAGTGTCGAATAGACCGTACCCATTTCCAGCCCGATGATGCCGCCGCCGATGACAAGCAGTTTCTTTGGGATTTCTTTGAGCGCCAACGCGCCGGTTGAATCCACGATACGCGGATCGTCGGGAATAAATGGTAGACGTACAACCTGCGAGCCCGCCGCGATGATGGCTTTCTCGAAGCGGATCACTTTCTTCTCGCCCGTCTTTTGCTGACCGGCACCAGAGGTGAGTTCAACCACCATATGGTTGGCATCGAGGAATTGGCCAACGCCGCGCACCACATCCACCTTGCGCATCTTCGCCATGCCGGCGAGCCCTCCCGTCAATTTGCCCACGACTTTTTCTTTCCAACCGCGAAGTTTGTCGAGGTCAATCTGCGGCTTGCCGAACGTAATGCCGTGCGCCGCGAGAGCGCTGGTCTCGTCGGTAATGGCGGCGACGTGCAGCAGCGCCTTGGACGGAATACAGCCGACGTTCAGGCACACGCCGCCAAGCTGTGCATAGCGCTCAACCAGGATCGTTTTCATGCCGAGATCGGCTGCGCGGAACGCGGCAGAGTATCCGCCTGGGCCTGCCCCGAGAACCAGCATGTCGCACCTCAGATCAACGTTTGCCGGTGGCGGATCTTTGGGTAGGACAGCTTCAATCTGCTCGTCAGTGAACCTAGGCGTAGGTGCTGGTGCAGATGGCGGCGTCGCTCTAGCGGGTGCAGATGCACTCTTTGCTGCGGCTTCAGCGGCGGACTCGTCGAGCACAAGCACTACGGCACCTTCTGAAACCTTATCGCCTACTTTGAGCTTGATCTCCTTCACGACACCTGCGTGCGTGGACGGAACCTCCATCGTTGTTTTGTCGCTCTCCAGTGAGATCAGTGAGTCTTCTTTTTTGACGCTATCGCCAACTTTCACCAGCACTTCAATGACAGGGATATCTTTGAAATCGCCTATGTCCGGAACTTTAACTTCGATCGTGTTCGCCATACCGACTCCTAAAGAACAAGCTTGCGGATGTCACACATCAATCCGGCGAGATAGGTGGTGAAGCGGGCACCTGCCGCACCGTCGATGACGCGATGGTCGTATGAGAGCGACATCGGCAGTATCAGGCGTGGCACAAATTCTTTCCCGTTCCAAACCGGTTTCATCGATGACTTTGAGACGCCGAGGATAGCGACTTCCGGCGCATTGATGATCGGCGTGAAATACGAGCCGCCGATGCCGCCGAGTGAGGAGATCGAGAAACACCCGCCAGACATTTCGGCGGAGGACAACTTCCCCTCGCGCGCCTTCGCCGCAAGCTCGGCCGATTCTTTGGCAATCTCAATCACCGATTTTTGGTCGGCGTTGCGAATGACGGGGACCACCAGGCCGTTTGGCGTGTCGGCCGCAAAGCCGATGTTGTAGTACTTCTTGAGAATGAGATTTTCACCACCGGGCTCAAGAGATGCGTTGAACTCCGGGAATCTCTTTAGTGCAGCGATACTCGCTTTGATTAAGAACGCCAGCATTGTGACTTTGACACCGGACTTGGAGATTTCTTCGTTGGTCTTGACGCGGAAGGCCTCGACATCGGTGATATCCGCTTCGTCTTGCTGAGTCACGTGCGGAATCATCACCCAGTTGCGGGCCAAGTTATTGCCGGAAAGTTTCTTGATGCGCGAGAGTGCGCGTTTCTCGGTTTCACCAAACTTGGAAAAATCGACATGCGGCATTTCCGGGAAGGCAAATGCGCCGCCACTGGACGCGGATTTGGGTTTCGCCAACTCCGCCTTCACAAACCCCTTTACGTCTTCCTCCGTGATGCGTCCCTTGTTGGCCGTGCCGCGCACTTTTGTCAAGTCAACACCATACTCGCGCGCAAGCTTGCGAATGGAAGGGGATGCATGAACACTCGACGGAATTTCGCCCACCGCGCTGGATGTTGATCCCGGTGCGGATAGCGGCGCTGACGGCACGACTGGTCTGGGCGCAGGAGCCGCGAGTGGCGGGGCGGCCGGGGCAGGAGGTGATGCTAACGGCGCAGATATCGGCCCTGGTAGGGCGGTTGGCGATGAGGCAGCCGAATCGACCGCTTCGATCAGGAGAATGGTGTGACCTTCCGAAACCTTGTCACCGATTGCAACTTTAATTTCCTTCACCACGCCTGCGACCGACGACGGCACCTCCATCGTGGCCTTGTCACTCTCCAGCGACACGAGAGAGTCATCTTTTTGTACGGTATCGCCGACTTTGACCAAGATTTCAATGACCGGGATGTCCTTGAAATCACCAATGTCCGGGACTTTCACTTCTACGAGATTTGCCATGGTCTTATGCTTATTGAGTTGTCATCCCAAGTGACGCGCGGGATCTCATCTGATGGCATATACGCCTCGCCTGCTGATGAGATTTCTCACGTTCGCGTTGCTCATTTCGAAATGACAGTGAATCGTGGTGGAATTGATGGAGGTGAAGACGCCAATCGCGTTTGTGGTTAAACCGTCCAAGGTGCCGGTTTCGATATGTCGATGTCGTACTTCTTGATCGCTTCGCTGACCGTCTTGAGCGGAATCTGCCCCTCGTCGGCCAACGCCTTCAACGCGGCGATGACAACGTAGTATCGATTGACCTCGAAGAATTTGCGAAGCTGTTTTCGCGTATCGGAACGACCAAATCCATCGGTGCCAAGTACGGTGAATCGGCGGTCTGACAAGTACGGACGGATCTGGTCTGCAAACGAGCGCATGTAGTCGGTCGCGGCAATCGCTGGACCTTTGCGTCCCTTCAGCAATTGCGCAACATGCGGCACCTGCGGCACCGCTTCCGGATGGAGTAAGTTGTAACGCTCTGCGGCCATGCCGTCACGGCGCAGCTCGGTGAATGACGTACAGCTCCAAATGTCGGACACGACACCCCAATCCAGTTCTAGCAATTCGGCCGCCGCGATGACCTCTCGGAAAATGGTGCCGGACCCCATCAACTGTACGCGCGGTTTCTTGGCCTCTTTCGACTCGCGGAACAAGTACATCCCCTTGAGGATATCTGCTTCTGCCGCTTCGGGCAGTGCCGGGTGGCTGTAGTTCTCATTCATCACCGTAATGTAGTAGTAGATGGGTTCCATCTTCTCGTACATACGCTTCAAGCCATCGTGAATGATGACGGCGAGTTCGTAGCTAAAGGTTGGGTCGTAGGAGATGCAGTTCGGAATGGTGGCCGACATGAGGTGCGAGTGGCCATCTTCGTGTTGCAGACCTTCGCCGTTGAGCGTCGTGCGGCCAGAAGTCCCGCCCAACAGGAAGCCGCGCGCCTGCATATCGCCCGCCGCCCATGCGAGGTCGCCGATGCGCTGAAAGCCAAACATCGAATAGAAGATGAAGAAAGGGATCATGTGCTGACCGTGGTTGGCATAGCTGGTGCCCGCCGCCATCCATGAGCAAAATGCGCCAGCTTCATTGATGCCCTCTTGCAAAATCTGCCCCGCCTTGTCCTCTTTGTAGAACATCAGCTCGCCGGAATCGACTGGTTCGTACAGTTGGCCTACCGACGAGTAAATGCCGAGTTGGCGGAACATGCCCTCCATGCCGAACGTACGCGACTCGTCGGCAACAATAGGCACCAGCCGCGGCCCGATTTCTTTGTCACGGGTAAGTGCGGTAAACGCACGGACAAATGCCATCGTCGTCGAAATTTCTCGTTCTTCGGTGGATTTAAGAAGCGGCTCGAACACCGACAGTTCTGGAATCTTTAGTGCCGGTATATTCGGGAAACGCGCCGGTAGCGAGCCCCCGAGCTTTTCGCGAGCGGCCTTGAGGTACTGAATCTCCGGAGAATTTTCCGCTGGCTTGTAGAATGGCACGTCGGCAATCACGTCGTCGCTAACGGGAATGTTGAAGCGGTCACGAAACTGTTTGAGGGATCCAAGATCCATCTTTTTTTGCTGATGGGTGATGTTCTGGCCTTCACCCGCTTTGCCCATGCCGTAACCTTTGACGGTCTTTGCGAGGATGATGGTCGGCTGACCTTTATGCTTGACGGCTGCCGAGTAGGCAGCATAGACCTTGTAGGGGTCATGACCACCACGATTCAATCGCCAAATGTCCTCGTCAGACATGGAGGCGACCATCTTTTCAAGCTCAGGGTACTTGCCAAAAAACTCTTTGCGAACATAAGCACCGTCACGCGCCTTGTAGTTTTGGTACTCACCATCCACCGCTTCCATCATGCGCGCCTTCAGCAAACCGTTGCCATCTTTTGCGAGCAGAGGGTCCCAATAGCGACCCCAAATCACTTTCAGCACATTCCAACCTGCACCGCGGAAATCGCTTTCCAGTTCTTGGATGATCTTACCGTTGCCGCGGACCGGGCCGTCTAGGCGCTGCAAGTTGCAATTAACCACAAAGATTAGATTGTCGAGGCCTTCGCGTGCGGCCAGCGAAATTGCGCCGAGAGATTCCGGCTCATCCATTTCGCCATCCCCCATAAACGCCCACACTTTGCGGCCTTCAGTGTTAACGATGCCGCGATGGTGAAGGTATTTCATGAAGCGTGCTTGGTAGATCGCCTGCAGCGGACCAAGTCCCATTGATACCGTCGCAAACTGCCAAAAATCGGGCATGAGCCATGGATGCGGGTAGGAGGAAATACCCTCGCCGTCGACCTCGCGGCGGAAGTTCTCCATCTGTTCGTGCGTGATCCGGCCTTCGAGAAATGCGCGGGCGTAAACGCCTGGTGCTGAATGCCCCTGCATAAAAATCATGTCGCCGCCATGCGCTTTGGAAGGTGCGTGCCAGAAGTGGTCAAAGCCGACGTCGTAGAGCGTCGCGGCGGATTGGAAGCTGGCAATGTGTCCGCCGAGCTCCGATGATTCCTTGTTGGCGCGCAAGACGGTTGCGACCGCGTTCCAACGGATTAACGAGCGGATGCGGTGCTCCATTTCTTGGTCGCCCGGCAACAGATCTTCTGCATGGGGCGGGATCGTGTTGATGTATGCCGTGGTAGGCGTGTAGGGCAGATTGGTGCCGGAGCGTCGCGCCTTGTCGACGAGTGATTCAAGCAGGAAGTGTGCGCGTTCAGGCCCCCTCGGCATCGAGAACGGCGTCGAGTGCGTCGAGCCATTCACGGGTTTCTTGCGGGTCGATGTCTTGTTGCAAAAAGGCCGGACGATCCATTGCCAGTCTCCTCGTTGTTATAGAAGTTTGTAGTGATATTAGACAGGATTGTGTTGGTTGGCGCTATGCGATGTAAGAAAAGCGCTTGTGATGTGCCGACAACACTGTGCCCTCGTCCAAGCGGGCCTAGTCTGAATATTTCATGGGTCGCCCGTTACGTAGAAGGACGTTGCCTGTGGGCGATTGGCAAACCAATTTGGCTCGTTTCTGAAATGTTCAGGCTAGATTGACCAAAGGGCGCGTCTCGGTACCCATGTTGTTGAAATCGGTGATGCAATGCTGCATCGCACAACGGTATTTGTGTGGAGTACGACCCAGGACACCTTGTAGTGCGCTCAGTCACTGGCAAAAAGGGTAGTTTTCTAATCTAGTGTGTCAAATGCGTCCAAAAATTCCTTCAAGACGCGCCCGACTTTGTGCTTCAGAGGCGCTGGCCAAGCATGGACACCGACAAATCCGCCTAAGATGATAGGTAATAATAGTCTATGTAAATCAATTTGTTACAAGTGGTTCCCCAAGTGTTTTTTTAAGAAAAATTAAGTTATTATTGGGAGAAGCGTTTAGCAGTTTGCCTGTGCACGATTTGCTTACATCTGTGCGTTGGGTGCGGTAGTCATAATAAATGTCGAGAAGTACACAAAATGGTGTGCGCAATATACTCGCGCGCGAAAAAAAATGCGTCGTCGGGAGGTATCGTGGCGCTGACTGATGCTTTGCAGATAGTGACTGTGTCGGACCCGGGTAGGGTGCGCGGACACAATGAAGATTGTGTCGAGGTCCGACCAGATATTGGCGTGGCGGTGCTCGCAGATGGTATGGGCGGCTACAACGCAGGCGAAGTTGCGAGTGGCATGGCGGCCTCGCTGATCGCGGGAGGACTGTCTGCAAACTGGACCAGAGACGCACTGAAACATTTGGAAAGGGATGCAGCGGCGACATTGTCCCAGACCATGTTGATGCGACAGGTTTCGGCGGCTAATGCCGCAATTTTTGATGCGGCCCAGAAAGATCCTCAGTGTGCCGGCATGGGTACGACGCTGGTAGGGTGCATCTTCTACGACAATTTTGTCACCGTTGGACACATCGGTGATTCACGTCTGTATCGCATTCGAAATGGTGTTCTCGAACAGGTCACACGGGATCATTCGGTGCTGCAAGAACAGATTGACGCCGGGCTGATTACGAAAGAAGATGCACGGCAGTCGCACAACAAGAATTTAGTAACACGGGCGCTGGGAATTGATCCGCAGGTTGAATTGGAAATTCACACCTACGACGTTCTTGAAGGGGATATCTACTTGTTGTGTTCAGACGGCTTGAACGACATGATTGAGGACGATGAAATCCAGATGATCCTGATCGCATTGAGCGCAAATTTGGAGCTGACGGCGCAACAATTGGTGCAGGCGGCAAATGATGCGGGCGGGCGGGACAACGTTTCGGTTGTTTTGGTGAAGGTAGTGAAGAATTTCGCCGTTGAGCGGGGCTATTGGGCGAGAGTGAAGTCGATGTTCGCTTGAAACGAACCGATGAATCAACGCAGCGATTTTTTCTAGGGTTACGATCATGGCAAAACTGATTATGAGCGTCGATGGAACAGTGTTGAAAGAGATTGCGCTAATCAAAGAGCGAACAACAGTCGGTCGGAAACCTCACAACGATATCCAAGTGGATAACCTCGCAGTTTCCGGTGAACACGCTGCCATCATCACAATTCTGAATGACTCTTTCATTGAGGATTTGAATTCCACCAATGGCACCCTAGTCAACGGCAAGCCGATCAAAAAGCATTTCCTGCAAAACAATGACGTCATCGAGATCGGCAAACACAAGCTTAAGTTCTTCAGCGATGCACCAGTACTGAGTGCTGCCGCCGATTTTGAACGGACAATGATCATCCGCAAGCCATCGGCTACGTCGATGCCTGCGGCAGGAGCGTCGTTGTTGGCGAGGCAAGCTGACATGCGACCCGTTGCGGCCACGATGGCACCACCGTCGGCCCCTGCTGCGGCACCACCTGCCGCACCGATTGCGCCTGGCGCAGCGTCCGCTGTAGCTCCAGTACGCGAGGCAGCGATTCAGGTTCTGTCCGGGGCGGCAGCCGGTCGCACGCTCGATTTGATCAAGAATTTGACAACCATTGGCAAGCCCGGTGTGCAGGTTGCTGTTATCACCAGACGACCCGCTGGCTTCTACATCACGCACGTCGAAGGCAAGTCCCCCCTGACAATTAACGGGATAGGGCTGGGTGGCCAGGCGCAGCTGCTACACGATCATGATCTGATCGATATTGCGGGCGTCAAGATTGAATTCTTCTTTAAGCCGTAATCCCTGTCGCCGGTTACCCCCTTAGTCACCGCTGTCGAATAGTTCGCTCAGTTCGTCAATTTCTCTGCAACTTGGGAGTCTGCGTGGCAGAAGCGGTCGTGCGCCGCTATGCGCCGTTTTTGCGGCGACTGGGTGCCGGGATTGGTCTTGGTGCCGTCCAAGGCGCATTCGCCCGCCAGTGTGACCATCGTGGCTAGACAAAACGCTTGGTTGTGAGAGCCGCCCTGTGTACGGCGGGCATGGCATCGACGAGGGGGGTATCTCCAGCAATGCGCTGGGTGAGAGCCGCCCTGTGTACGGCGGGCATGGCATCGTCCATGCCCAAGACGGCCCACCGTGGCGCTGTTGTGGCGTACTATATGCCCTTCAGTCGGCTGTTTTTACAAAGCCTGCGGCAGTAACATCTGCTCCTGCGGAAGATAGCGCATGTCGCTCGTCGTCATCGCGCTTCCCCGCTTCCCGACAAAACCAGAGAACAACGCCTCAAGCCGTTTCCGCTCGGTAAACACCTAGGGAGGTTCCCTCATCCAGCACCTGTTTGAGGTATGCCCGCCGAACCGGTTGTGTGACGTTGTGCACAGATTTTGGCTGACACGCAGCGCATAATCTGTTGATAAAAACTTCTCATACCGCACTCTTGTCGGAATTTGGACTCATGCAGCTACAAGTTCTCGGGTGTAGTGGTGGCATCGGCGGTGACCTTCGCACGACGTCTCTGCTGCTTGATGACGATATTCTTATTGATGCGGGCACTGGTGTCGGCGATCTGTTGATCGACGAGCTGGCGCGTATTGACCATGTTTTTATTTCCCACGCGCATCTTGACCATATCACGAGCATCCCCTTCTTAATCGATACGGTGATGGGCATGCGTACGACCCCTTTGGTGCTGCACTCGACATCAGCGATATTACAGGTCATCAAGGATCATATCTTCAACTGGAAAATTTGGCCGGATTTTGCCAAGCTTCCGTCACCAGAAAGCCCCGCAATGCAATACCAGGAGCTTCAGGTTGGTGAAACGGTTGTTCTGAATGGGAGGAAAATCACCGCCATTCCGGCAAATCATGTCGTTCCGGCCGTCGGTTATCTGGTCGACAGCGGTCAGGCGCGGCTTATCTTTACCGGGGATACCACAGTCAACGATGCGCTTTGGCAGATCGCCAACGTGACAAAGAACCTGAAGTATTTGATTATTGAGACAGCCTTTCCCAATAAAGAACGTGATGTCGCCGTTGCGTCTAAACATCTATGTCCTAGTATGCTTGCCGAGGAGTTGTCGAAGCTTGCGCGGCCAGTAGAGATTCTTGTAACCCACCTCAAACCTGGTGAGGTGAATTTGACGATGAGTGAGATTGGGCGGGATGCGGCAAGATGGCGGCCCAGAATGCTTGAGCAGGGTATGATCTTGCAGTTTTAGCCTGAATAGTTCACGGGGCACCTGCTGATTCGGAGCGAGTTGCGTCTGCACAAGTGGCATACCAATTTGGATGGCTTCTGTTTTGTGGTGAGTGCCGCCCGCACGTTCGCTTTCGGGCAATTGGACGGCCACGTATTTGCAAAGCCCACACCCTCTGCCCCTGGCATACCCGCCATGCGCTGGTCGGTCAGGTGCAAGATCGCGTAGCGACTCTCGCGCCTTCCAACGCGCCCGTATGAAATATTTAAGGCTAGCACCGTCGGCATAATTGCGCACAAACTTCAGCGCAATTCCGCGTATTGCAGGGGCCTGTTATAGGTAAACTTAGACCTCCCGTTGTTTTTCACCGCCCGTGAAGCGGCGCAGCGAGCTCGATTACATGAGGCCCTCAGATGAGTGCAGTGCTTGAACCCCAAGTCGGAACCGGAGCGAGTGGTTTGCAGCCAGCCGATATGTCTTCGAAATTGGCTTTTTCGAAGAAGCTGCAGGCAGTCACCAACCGCATCCATTCGACAACCAACATTGACGAAATCATGCTCGACGTGGCGCGCGATATCTGCCAGCTATTTGATGCGGATCGTATGACAATTTATACGATGTCGGAAGACGGCGCGGCGATCGTCTCCAAAGTCAAGTCGGGGTTGAACTCATTCAAGGACATCAAGCTTCCTTTATCGGAGAGCTCCATCGCCGGCTGTTGCGCGCTGAACAAGCGCTTCATGAATATCAAAGATGTTTATGACGACGCTGAACTGAAAAGTTTTTCGGCAAAACTTTCGTTTCTCAAGGCAGTCGATCAACGTACCGGTTACCGCACCAAACAAATGATAGTGGCACCCATCTTGGGGGTGGACGCGAGCGGCAGCAGTGGCGAGTTGGCCGGGGTAATCCAAGTCATCAACCACCTGCCCGGCATCCCGTTTCCGCCGCTGGCGGAAGAGGGCTTGGTGGAGCTCGCCAAAACTCTCGCTATCGCATTCAAAGTTCGTCAGCAGATTCCACTGGCAATCAAGTCAAAGTTCGAATATTTGGTGGTTGACAATGTTATTTCAGAGGGGGAGCTGGAGCTCGCCACACGCACAGCGCGCCGCAAGAACAAGAATGTTGAAGATATCCTCATCGACGAGTTTCAAGTAAAGGAAGCTGCCCTCGGTGCCGCACTCGCCAAGTACTTTGCCGTTGATTATGAGCCGCACAAGTCTGATCGAATCAAGCCCGCCGATTTGCTCAAGAACCTGAAGCGCGAGTATTGCGAAAAAGCGAACTGGATTCCAATTGGCGAGGCAAAGTCCGGGATTGTCGTGATGACAACCGATCCTGAGCACGTTAAGAATTCGCGCGTGGTCGAGAACATTTTTCCAAAGTCTAAGGTGCTCTATCGAGTCACGACCGCGCGCGAGTTTGCGCTAACGGTAAGCTTGATGTTTGGCGGTAGCGCAGACAGCCTGCAGACAGCAGACATTGGTGACCTGTTGTCAAGTATGGAGGACGATCCGGAACTTCAGGACACCAGTGGCGATGACATTTCCGCTGCCGCTGACAATGAATTGGTTAAGCTGGTGAACAAAATCATCGTCGATGCCTACAACCAAGGGGCGTCGGATATCCATATCGAGCCGTTACCGGGCAGGGGCAAAACTGGCGTACGCTTTCGCAAGGACGGAGCACTTGCGCCATACATTGAGATTCCTTCCAGTTATCGAGATGCGCTCGCGGCACGTTTGAAGATTATGTGCGACCTTGATATCTCCGAGAAGCGCAAACCACAAGACGGCAAAATCAAGTTCAAGAAGTACGGACCGCTGGATATCGAGTTACGTGTTGCCACTATCCCGACCACGGGCGGGGTGGAAGATATCGTGATGCGTATTCTGGCGGCGGGTGAGCCAATCCCACTTGACAAGCTCGGCCTCACGACCAAGAACAAGGACGCGCTAATCGGCGCGATCTCAAAACCCTATGGACTGTTCTTCGTCTGTGGGCCGACCGGTTCGGGGAAAACCACCACGCTACATTCAGTACTTGGTTCACTGAATACACCGGATACCAAGATTTGGACGGCAGAAGACCCAGTAGAGATCACACAAAAAGGTCTGCGCCAAGTGCAGGTGAATAAGAAGGTGGTGGATTTCCCTGCGGTGATGAAGGCCTTCCTGCGTGCCGACCCGGACATCATCATGGTAGGTGAGATGCGTGACGCCGAGACCACGCACATCGGTATCGAAGCCTCACTCACCGGGCACCTCGTATTTGCGACACTGCACACCAACTCTGCGCCAGAAGCGGTGATCCGTCTGCTCGACATGGGCATGGACCCCTTCAACTTTGCCGATGCCTTGGTTGGCATTCTTGCCCAGCGCCTGGCCAAACGTCTTTGCAAGTGTAAGGCACCTTACACGCCGGATGGCGATGAAATGAAACAGTTCATGCAGGAATACACATTCGACCTTCGACAAACGCCACCGTGGATCAAAGATCCCCAAGGTGAAGCCAAGAAGCTCTACGAGTATTGGCTAAAAGAGTACGGCAAAGATGGTAAGTTGACGCTCTACAAGCCGGTGGGCTGCGACGCATGCGGAGGATCGGGCTACAAAGGTCGTGTTGGTCTGCACGAGTTGATGATCGCGTCGGATTCGGTAAAGAAGCTCATTCAGGAGCGCGCCCGGGTTGCCGACTTGTTCGTCAAGTGCGTCGAGGAAAACATGTCCACGCTGAAGATGGACGGAATGGAAAAGGTCATGATGGGGCTAACCGACATGAAGCAGGTACGCGCGGTCTGCGTGAAATAAGGGTTTCTGCATGACATCACACGCCGATGCGCGTCTTATCAACGTCAGCCATGAAGGTGATCGCGGAAGTATGCGAATGTTCACCGCGCTTGAGTATCTCAATCGTATTGGAACGGCGCTCAGTTCCGAAAGAAACCTCGACAAGTTGCTCGAGACAATTCTGACCGCTGCGAAAAAAATCACTAATGCCGACGGTGGGACACTGTACCGGCTGGTCGACGACAGTCTCAAGTTTGAGATCGTACTCAACGACAGCCTAAAAATTGCGATGGGTGGCACCACTGGGGTGCCGGTTCCGTTCTATCCCATTCCGCTACACACCGCTGACGGTTACCCAAACAATTCCATGATCGCCGCGTACGCTGCTTTGCACGACGAAACCGTCAGCATTGCCGACGCTTACACCACCGAGGGATTTGATTTCACTGGCACAAGATCGTTCGACAAGAAAACAGGTTATCGCTCGACATCGTTGCTCACCATCCCGATGAAAAATCACGACGGCGAAATCATCGGCGTGCTGCAACTGTTAAACGCGCTCAATGAGGACGGGAAGGTTGTGCCGTTTACGGTTGAGGATCAGCGACTGGCGGAGTCTTTGGCCTCTCAGGCGGCAATTGCGCTGACCAACCGCATGCTGATCAATCAGTTGGAGACTCTGTTCGAGGCATTGATTGGCCTGATCAACACCGCCATTGATGACAAGTCGCCTTATACGGGAGGCCACTGTAAACGTGTGCCAACGTTGACGATGATGCTCGCCGAAGCAGCCGCTGCGGTAACCTGTGGGCCCCTCGCAGACTTCAAACTCACGGACAAGGACCGGTACGAACTAAAAATTGCCAGCCTGCTTCACGATTGTGGAAAGATTACCACCCCGGTGCACATTGTAGACAAAGCGACCAAGCTCGAAACCATTTTTGATCGCGTGCATTACGTCTCGCAGAGATTCGAGATTCTGAAGCGAGATGCCGAGATCAATCTGCTGCGCGCAAAGCTCGCTGCGCTGGAAGCGGGCGATGATGCCTCGGTTTCTCGCGCGGAAGGCGAATTCGCGAAAACGATGCGAAAACTCGACGACGATCGCGAGTTTATCCGTCGCGTCAACGTTGGCGGAGAGCGTATGAGCGTCGAGGATCAAGCGCGCGTGACGAAGATCGCGGCGTACCCTATCCGAGGCGAGGACGGTGCCATGAGTACCTTCCTGACCGAAGACGAGCGAAACAACCTGAACATTCCGTACGGCACATTGACTCAGCCCGAGCGCGAGGTCATCAACCACCACATTGTCGCCACAATCAAGATGTTAGAGGCGCTTCCATGGCCGAAACACCTTAAGAATGTCCCGGAGTACGCTGGTGGACACCACGAACGCATGGACGGGAAAGGCTATCCGAAAGGCCTTACGCGCGATCAGATGAGTGTGCAAGCCCGAATTATGGGCATCGCAGACATCTTTGAGGCGCTTACTGCAAAGGACCGTCCCTACAAAGTTGGAAAGACTCTTTCAGAGTCGCTTGAAATTCTCGCCAAGTTCAAACAAAACGGGCATGTCGACCCGGATTTGTTTGATGTGTTTGTGCGCGAGAAGGTGTATCTGCAATATGCACACCAGTTTTTGGATCCAGCGCAGATCGACGAGGTCGATATCGCGCCATGACGATGAGCTTGGAACTTTGCCATGACGAAAAGTGTATGGCATCCAAACGGCCCGCGATGAAGGTCGATCATGCTTGAGGCCAAGTCGGCGTCGAATCCCCTGCTACAGTCGGCCGTGCAAACTGACTACGCTGGCGCGCAAGAACTGTGGACGCAAGAGCGGCATCTGCCACGTTATAGCCGCCAGGTCGTGAAGCTGCTGTCCCGCAGGCACAATGCTTCGGATCGAGTACTTGAATTTGGTTGCGGGATCGGCACTCTTGCGGTTTGCTGGCGAGAGACACTGGGCAACGCCCCGGAGTGTCTTCAAATCGATGCGTGACGCAGAGCAGAGGTTGAACGTTGTGGTTTTCGTTGCTACGCACGAATGGAAGAAGTCGAAGGGGCTATGATCGGATCTACTCGTCGAATGTCTTGGAGCATATCGAAGACGATGTGTCGGCACTTCGACAGCTTCATGCGAAGTTGCAAGATGGTGGGACACTCGCGATATACGTTCCCGCGTTCATGTTGATTTTTAACAATGTTGACCGGGCGGTCGGCCATTACCGCCGATACCACCGCGCAGATCTAGTATATTGTCGATTGGTGATACCGCGACTGTATCGGCTTCTTCGCGTGGTGGTCGATACGCATGCGCGGCTACTCTCCAACCAAGAAGCTTGGAAGCGCACTAGATGTTTCGCTGTACGACCGCTTTATTCTGCCGTTGAGTAGTGCGTTGGATGCAGTTGGCTTCAGGTACTTGTTTGGTAAGAACCTCCTCGTCCTCGTTATCGCGAAGAAGAAACACAGAGCCGGATAATCGGTCGGTACAACAAATCGAACCAAGTTTGCGCTACCTGATCCGGCAAAAACAACGCCTGGTCTCCGGTGCGGTAGCTAGATTAGACGCCCCCACCCCTGCAACGCTGATGACAACAACGACAAATAGCCGCGCTGGGCGCGCGACACCTCAGGTGATTTTCGGACTTATCGCGACGCTGTTGGCGGGTGCGGCCGCTGCCTACCTGCTGGGTAAGGACTTGAACTGGGATTTCTACAATTACCACCTTTATAGCCCGCTTGCATACTGGACCCAAGATCTGAAGAGCGAATTCATGGGGGCGGGGTGGCAGCGTTACCTAAATCCGCTGGGGTATCTGCCATTTTATTGGATGGTTGCGGCCGGCTGGCATAGCGCGATTATCGGCATGCTGCTGGGAGCATTCCACAGCCTCTCAGTGTTTTTCCTGTGGCGCATTTGCAATGAGCACCTATTCAAGGATGGGAATCGCCGACGGGATTGGGTTGCGCTTGCCCTCGCATTTGGCATCAGCTCGCCGGTCTTTCTGAGCACGCTCGGATCAACTTTTCTTGATCCGTCCGCCTGTGTATTGGTAATGGCGGGGCTGTATCTTATGTTCGCGCAACTGGATGCACCAGCGGCGAACTCGCGTCAGCTGCTGCTCGCCGGACTACTGTTTGGTCTTTCCACCGGGCTAAAACCCACTGGCGCAATTTTCTTCATTGCGGCTGCATTGGCGTACTGGATGGCAAAGCCAATGACTCGGCGGCGGACACTGTTCATCGTTCCGTTAGCCATCGGTGGCGCTATCGGAGTATTGGCCGCGCATGGCTGGTGGAGCTACCTGCTGTTGCGGGAGTTTGGCAATCCGTTCTTCCCATTTGCGAATGAAATATTCAGATCGCCGGATTTCCCTTCAGTCGCCTTCGATCACGCTCGTTTCAGACCGTCGGGGCTTGTCGATGCCGTTTTGCTGCCATTTCAAATGGTCACATTTCGCAGTTGGATTTACGTTGAGACGGTTGCGCCGGATTTACGATTTGCGACTTTAGTAATTGTCGCCGCCTGCTTGCTGCTCAAACAGCTACCGCGACTGGCGGCCAAGTTGCGCATTGGCACGGCGGCTGTCCCTTTGGCCACGCAATCCAGTCCAAACGCGCCGGTACGTTTTGCGCTTCTGTTCTGCTGCATCGCCTATGTCTTGTGGCAGGTCACGAGCGGCAACGGTAGGTACGTGCTACCGTTGATGCTCTTTGCCGGGCCAACGCTTGTACTCGCGGTTCGTCACTTGTCTCTCGCCTACCAAGCAAGCGCTATTGTCGGGCTTGCGGTACTGCTTCTGGTGCAGGCATTTCATGCCGCAAGCGCCGGCAATCCCAGATGGTCGCCCGCGCCGTGGACTAAGCAGTGGCTGGAAATCGACGTGGCACCCGAATTGAAATCCGAACCATTCGGATTCATTACTCCCGATATCAACTCCAACTCTGCCATCGCCTTTGCCCTGCACCCGGATTCTCGATTCTTGGGCTTGGGCGGGAGCTTCCCGATCGATCCTGATGGGCCGGGCGGTTCCCGCGCCAAGCAGTTTCTAGCTGAACACCGGGGGCGTACACGAATCCTGCTGGGCACGTCGATTGTCAGGCAACGAACGGCTGGGCGAATGCCGTTGGTCAGACTAGCAGATGAACGCATCGCCGGGTGGAATTTGCGCGTTGTGCCCGACGATTGCTTGAAGATCACGCTACCCGACCACAATCGGGATGACGACGCCCTGCTGTTCCTTGCGTGTGCGGTAACGGAGGGCTCGCCACTGCGTGACCGGCAAAATGTTGAGCGGCAAATGGTGGCGCGTGTTTTTGATCGAATTGAACGAACTTGTCCGATGTTGTTTCGACCGGCCGGTGGTTATATCCTCTTCGTTAACGGCCGCTGGGTTCGCGAGTATTCATCAACCGACATCCGAATGTTCGCCAGTAGTGGCAGGGTGCGTTTCACTCGTTTCGACTATGGCCCGTTTGAGGTGGATCTCGGAACGGTCGACGAATGGCTCCATGGCAATCCGGCCAATGCACCCGAATGCCGACCGCTGCAAAGAGTTTTCTAGTGCTTAACGGCGGTCGCCCGCTGGCAACTGCTCGGCTCTGACATCGATGAAGCTCAGAATAAAAGACGCGAACAGAATTTCCGCGCCCGCGACCATAAGTGCAACGGAAGGGATGGCAATTCGCATCATTGATTGCGGGTCGATTGCCGACAGGTGGGCCGACACCCAAATTTGCACCGAGTAGACAGCAGCAGCGATACCGAGCGCCATGATTGCAAGACCAACCGTTATGCCTTTTTCCAGCGTGAATATCCGCATGAACCTGCGGAAGCTCTGTGTGATGGGGAGGACTCCTTTGACACAGCCAATGGCGCGTGCGAGTAGCGAAAACAGCACTAGTTGCAGCCCCAGAATGCTGGCACCTGCGGCATATAGCAGTGTGTGAATATCGAAGCCCACCCCGCCGATGCGTAGCGGACCAATCGACAGGCGGAGTCCGCCCAAGAGGCCAAGACCAAGCAGCACGCAGCCAGGGTACAGAAGCAGCCACCTCGGGCTCATCATCAGCAGAAAGCGCAAATGTCGCCACCCGTCGCGCCAACTGCGCAGGTGCGGAGGGCGGCTACGCCCATCTGGATGCAGGATGGTGGGCACTTCAGCAATGTTGTAGTCGGCAAGCGTTGCCTTGACGATCATCTCGCTGGCAAATTCCATCCCCGGCGACGCCAAGCCGAGCTTCAAAATTGCGGCGCGATCGAACCCGCGTAACCCGCAATGGAAATCGCCGAGCGGCGACCGGAACAACAACCGACCGATAAAACTGAGTACCGGGTTACCCAAGTAACGATGTAACGGCGGCATTGCGCCGGGCATAATACCGCCGTCAAAGCGGTTCCCCATCACCAGCGGGTGGCCTTCCCGCAGTTTTGCGACAAACGCATCAAGCGACGAAAAATCGTAGCTGTCGTCGGCGTCACCCATGATGATGTAGCGGCCTCGGGCCGCCGCAATACCGCCGAGCAGCGCCGCGCCATATCCCCGCGCCGGGATCAGTGCCACACGCGCCCCGGCGTCGGTCGCCAGCTGTTGTGAATCGTCGGTGGAACCGTTATCCGCGATCAAAACTTCGCCGCTGATACCCGCCCTCGACAGAAATTTGCGCGCCTTTTCGATACACGTCACAACAGTTTCTGCTTCGTTCAAGCAGGGCATCAAAATGGTCAGCTCGAGATTCTCGGTCGTCATCGTTTGTGTTGGTTGTGCGGCGGATTCGTGTGGTGCGTTTAGCGCGGCGTCAAACAAAGGCTGGGAATTTACATTTGTAAGTGGCAAAAAATGTCATTTCGCCACCATTTTTGTCGATCAGCGGCTTTGACGCCTTTCCCGACGCGACCGCAATTATTTCCAGTCTGTCGGCCTGCCCGCCCGAATCGCGCGGTGAGTGTGAGCTATTGCACATTTTTTGCCATTAGGGTCGGATGTTGTCATCATTATGTCGCATCAACTCAACACCGATGCTTTGAAATTTAGTCATTAATCACCGGCAACCTGCAATTTTCAAGCCATTGAGGGCAACCGCTCGTTTAGGGTAATGTTGGCACGGCGATTGCTTTTGAGTAGAACAGCACATTGCGACATGTATCGTGTAAGGGTATCGTGCAAGTGTGTCGTGCAAGTGTGTCGTGCATTCCCCTAACAAGTTAACGGAGAGTATTTATGAAAAAGCAGATTCAGCAGGGCTTTACCTTGATCGAATTGATGATCGTGGTCGCGATTATCGGTATTTTGGCGGCAGTTGCCATCCCCGCGTATCAGGATTACACCGCCAAAGCGCAGTCTGCTGAGGCCGTAAGCCTTATGGGTGGTATAAAGGGGCCGGTTGTCCAAGCGATAGAGCAGAGCGGTCTGGACGCAGGTTGTGTTGCACCTTCTGGAGCGGTTACGTCTGGTTCAAACGTGGCGAATATCACGGTGGGAAAAGAAGGCACGTCTTGTGTTTTAGAGGCGACTTATAAATCCACCAACAACCCGAAAGTAAAGGACAAAAAAGTTTGGAATGAATTCAGGCCCAGCGACGGAAAATGGTATTGCACCTCCAATCTGGACGATGCGGTGCGTCCAAAAGGCTGTGAGACTGGTTCAGCCAAGCCTGGTGCTTAATCGAGGCGGTTCAATAACAACGGGCGGGGACTTCCCCGCCCGTTTTTTTTGTGGAGAACTCATGTTGGGTGCTCGCATATATGGTCACGTTGATTGCGTTAATGATCATAGTTGCCATCACAGGCATTTTCAGCACCGTCGTAACTCATGCCTGTCGGCACTCCCAAGCGAAAGCACAGCCATCGGTAGCGGTGACGCTTTTGGCTGGTTTGAAGACAGCGACTGTTGAACCTACCTTCAAGTCCACTGTGTGCGCCGTGTCGACGGCCCCAGCATCGTCGGGCAAATACGCGGCTAAAATTACCAGAACACTTGGCGAGACTTCAGCTACCGCAACTTGTACCCTGTTGGCGATGCTAGGGGGCAGCCGGCGTTAACGCAATACTGAGCGGCAAAACGATGACATGGGTTTACTTCAACGGTAGCGGGGTCTGTATTCCTACGTTGCAGACCGAAATCGCGGCCAAAACGCGCGCTAGCGAGTGACGAAGCTACTCATACCTCAGCGCCTCCACCGGCTTCAACGTCGACGCTCGCTTGGCCGGATAAAAGCCAAAGAAGATACCAATCACCGCCGAGAACGAGAAGGCGATGATGATTCCTGTCAGCGAAATACCCACTTCCATGGGGGAAAAGTTTGTGATCGCCACTGAGCCAGCGTAGGCCAAGGCAACGCCGATGGCACCGCCACACACACAAATCACGACGGCTTCGGTCAGAAACTGCATGAGTACGTCGCGCCGTTTGGCACCGAGCGCCATGCGAATGCCGATTTCTCGTGTACGTTCCGTGACTGAAACCAGCATGATGTTCATGATGCCGATGCCGCCGACCAACAGCGAGATTGAGCCAATCGCACCGAGCAATAGTGTCAGCGCCGTGGCGATGCCTTGCGCGGCTTCGGCAATCGAGGCCAAGTCACGAATGGTGAAATCGTCCTCCTGATCTTCACGGATGCGGTGCCGAATTCGCAACAGTTGTGAGGCGTCATAAACCGCGTCTTGCACTTGGCTGGCACTTGCGGCCTGTGCCAACGCATAGTGGATGCTGCCGGGCTGGCCCCAGCGGATGAGTTGTTGCCGCGCAGTGGAAAAGGGCACAAACACGGCGTCGTCTTGGTCGCCGCCGCCAAGGTCGCTGCCCTTGCTCGCCAATACGCCGATGACTTCAAACGGCCGGTTACGAATACGGATGGTTTGGCCAATCGGGTTGGCTTCGCCATACAGATTGCTGGCTACGGTCCCACCGATTACCGCGACCCGCGAGGCGGAACGAATCTCGATGTCGCCAAATAGCGATCCGAGCTCCGCATCCCAATCCTTGACCGTGAAGAACTCGGGTGTCACGCCCATGACATTGGCGTTCCAGTTGGTGGTGCCGCTGGCGACTTGAAACGGTTGCTGGACAATTGGGGCAACCGCATTAAACGTCGGCAATTGGGCAATCGCCTGTGCGTCGGCGAAGGTCAACGTTTGCACCACGCCGCGCCCGGCGCGCACGCCGTTGGACGTCGAGGAACCCGGAAAAATCACCATGACGTTAGAGCCCATGGCGGCGATGCGTTTATTGATGTCTTCTCGTACCGATTCACCAATTGCCAGCATCAGCACAACGGCACCGACGCCGATGATGATACCGAGCATGGTGAGCCCTGCGCGAAGGCGGTTCATCCCCATCGCGCGGAAGGCTTCCAAAAACACTTGCATGAGATTCATGCGATTCCTTTCCGAAACGATTTCATTTAATTCATAGGGAACTTCTATTGATTCGGCAATTAAACACATCGTGAATGAATCGCAACTTCTACCTTTCCCCGCGCAGGCGGGGATCTAATTTCGCCGTGCGCTTGCCATGCAAAATTAGGCTCCCGCCTGCGCGGGAGCGGGGAAACTCACCTTATTTACATGCCGAATCAATAGCAGTTCCCCATAACGAAAGTCCTTTATCTATCGCCATCCCCATCGCGCGGAAGGCTTCCAAAAATACTTGCATGAGATTCATGCGATTCCTTTCCGAAACGATTTCATAAATTCATAGGGACCTTCTATTGATTCGGCAATTAAACACATCGTGAATGAATCGCAAATTCTACCTTTCCCCGCGCAGGCGGGGATCTAATTTCGCCGTGCGCTTGCCATGCAAAATTAGGCTCCCGCCCGGCGCAACCCCTGTGGTTGTGCGCGGGAGCGGGGAAACTCACCTTATTTACATGCCGAATCAATAGCAGTTCCCCATAACGAAAGTCCTTTATCCACGACCGTTTTCAGCCGCTTTTGCTTCAAAACGCCCGCCAGATATAGATTTTGGCGAAAATCACAGATCTGACTCAGAGACCAGTCCGTCATACGTGACCAGCCCGTCCTTCAAGCGGATCAATCGCTTGGCATATTTGGCGACATCCGGCTCGTGAGTCACGATCAAAATGCTCATGCCGTTCTCTTCGTTCAGGCGCGTGAAGAGGTTCATGATTTCCACCGACGTCGCGGTATCGAGGTTTCCCGTTGGTTCATCCGCCAGGATCAGCGCCGGTTCGCAAACCAGTGCGCGCGAGATCGCCACACGCTGCTGCTGCCCGCCGGAAATTTGGTTGGGGAGTCGTTTCGTAAACGCCCCCAGCCCGGTCTGGGCGAGTTTTTCAGCCGCACGGCGGCGCGCCTCCCCCATCGAGACGCCGGCGTAGAGTAGCGGCAGGGCGACGTTATCGACCAGCGGCATGCGCTTGAGCAAGTTGAAGCCTTGGAACACGAAGCCGATTGTCTCGTTACGAACCTTCGCCAATTCGTTGTCAGTCAGCTTGGAAGTTTCTTTCCCGTTCAGAATGTAGCTGCCGCTGGTTGGTGTATCAAGGGCACCGAGAATATTCATGAGCGTCGATTTTCCTGAACCGGATTGGCCCATGATGGCGACAAACTCACCGTGCCGGATGGTCACGTTAATGCCGTGCAGCACCGGC
Organism: Burkholderiales bacterium; assembly: GCA_040379385.1. Taxonomy (GTDB): domain Bacteria; phylum Pseudomonadota; class Gammaproteobacteria; order Burkholderiales; family Usitatibacteraceae; genus UKL13-2. The sequence continues at coordinate 28,224 of JBEILF010000009.1, forward strand.
GTTTCCACCTCGCCGGAAAAATAGCTCTTGCGAATGTCTTCAAGCTTGATTAACAGGTCGGATCGCGGCCGAGCGTTGGGTGGGGTGGGCGGATGCGCGTTGAGGCTGGCGTTCATTGATTATTTCTTCGATTTGTCCTGTAGATCGCGGACCACCAGTTCGTCGCCAGCCTTGAGATCTCCGGAAACTAACTCTGTGTGCTGGTTGCTGGCGATACCGGTCCGGACCTGCACGGGCACCAGCTCGTTCTTGTCGTTGACCTTGTAAACGGTGCCGACACCGCGCCGACCACCACCGGTGCCAGTGGAACCGGTCGGTGGCCCCGCCAGTTGGCGCGACTCACTGCCGCCCGTTTTCGGCGCACCTTTGGCGGCGTCGTTGGACACTTCCGGTTTGCCGTCGGACTTTGCCTCGGCTTTCTTTTCGGCGGCCTTGGCGTCTTTTTTCTTCCTGTCTTCTTTATCGTCCTTTGGTGGCTTAAACCGCAGCGCTGCGGTGGGGATGCGAATCACGTCATCGCGCTGGGCGGCGACAAAACTCACCTGCGCGGTCATACCGGGTTTCAACATTTGGGTTTCGTTGGCTGTGTCGACGATGACGTTGTAAGTCACCACGCCTTGATTGATGGTCGCATTCAGGCGGACCAGACGAATGCTGCCGACAAACTCGCGGTCCGGGTAGGCGTCCACTGTGAATTTAACTGGCATTCCCGGTTTCACGCTACCGACATCCGCCTCGGCAATCGAGGTATCAATTTGCATGGCCTCCAGGCTCTGCGCGATTTGGAACAACGTTGGTGTGCTAAAGCTCGCCGCAACGGTTTGGCCGACGTCGATCTTGCGGTCAATCACAATGCCATTGATTGGCGAACGGATCACCGTATACGAAAGGTTGGTACGTTCGCGGTCTAATTGCGACTTGATCTGCGAGACGTTCGATCTGGCGACGTCGAGATCGCGGGTGTTGAGCTCGAGTGTGGCATCCGAAATGAAGCCCTTGCGCACCAGCTCCTGGTTGCGCTTTAGGGTGCTTTCGGCAAGACGTTGCGACGCCTCCGCTGAGCGCAAAGTGGCTTCGATCTGTGCGATGTTAGCCTTGATCAGGGCAGGGTCCAGCTCGAGCAGAACCTGCCCCGCCTTTACTTGCTGGTTAAAGTCAGTGTATAGCTTGGTCACTGTGCCCGAGACTTGTGTACCAACGCTTACCACTGTCACAGGATTTACTGTGCCATTGGCGGTAATTCGTTGGATGACTGATCCTTTATCAACCGTCACCGTACGGTAGCGGTCCGCTTTCGCTTCGTCGGCCTTTTTTTGCAACTGCATAAAGGCCAACCCGCCCAGTACAAGGATGGTGAGCGGCACCAAGACCTTGGCGCGGAACAGGAAACGGAAGACGGACTTGATGAGTTTCATGAGAGGGAGAACCAAAAGATGAACAAACGGCGTGGAGAATGTTTCGCGACGCTTAGGAGTTTAACGGCTTTAGCTTGTGCAAAGATTGCATAAAGATCGCATAAAGCATCTAAACATTGCTGTCGGACGCTGTTAGGCTGCTGCAGGCCATTTCGCCTTGACGCCTTTAATGCGTAGGCATGGGTGGACGAATCGTCAAGCCGTTGGAAACTGCACCGAGAAAGTACTCGAGTTGTTTATATTCGACGCTGCCCAATTCGAATGGTGCCGCACCGGCACGTTCAAAGCAGCGCTGAAACTGCTTGTGGATCGAGCGTATGGCCCCACCGGGCTCGATTCGCGGCCACGCTAATACCTGCCCGACGGCGGGCGAAAACCCAACTTGTTTGCCCGTCTCTCCTGCCTCAGCCTGTGTGCGTCCGGCGTCAAGCACGTGGCAGGAGGCACACGCGAGGTCGCGCTCGCCGATGCGCCGGCTAAACCAATGCCGACCCGCGGCGTAGTGTTCCAGTGCCGCAGGGCCAGCAACACGGACGTTGAGTCTTTGGCCGATCGACAGACTGCGCAGGTAGGCGCTGACCGCCCCCATGGTCAAGTCGTCGTCAATACGGAAGGGGGGCTCGTGATGCAACGCCCGACAAGCGTTGACCGCGTCTTCGAGTGTCACCATTGCGCCCGACTTCGGGTCGATTTGCGGGTAATTCGCGGCGACACGTTGCCCGCCGTTGGGGAAACAAGCAGCAAGAGACTTGCCGTTGCGAAACGGGCGCGCCCACGCTTTTTTGCCAATGGCGAGGATATCGTTTACGTTGGTGGCATTGTTACCGCCCAGCGCAATGACCGAAACACCGGGGGCGAATGTGGCGCCGCCGTAGCTCCATTCGTCCGGCGGCACCCCCGGAAACTTCCGTTGCAAGATGGCCGTCAGTGTCGCTCGATCACGCTCCGGGCTAATCGGTTCGGCCGCAGCTTGCATGTTCGCCTTTTCGGCGCGCGACCGGTGGGCGGGTGATTGGGCGTTGGAGACACTGTCGAGGCCCAACGTGCCGAGAACAACCAAAGCCGCGCACCGCGTTAGTCGAAACCACATGTTTAATCTCAGTCGGCGGTCGACGTTGCTCGAATGTTCAACGTCGGGCTAAACCCGCGCTCCTCGCGCTCTGGCCGATCACGTTTCTCGCCCGGCATCAGTGGTCGATTCTTGAATTCAGTTTTGAGTTCGCGTAGACGCGATTCAGTCGAGGAGGACTCATAAAAATCACCGTCTTTTGCCTTCAGTGCGATCTCGAGTTGCTCAATTGCGCCCACCAAGTTGCCACGGCGATAGTACGATTCGGCAATGGCCCGATGCTGCGCGAGTTTTTTACCGAGGCGCTCATAACACTTGCCGACGATCTCATAGAGCTTGGCATCGTCTTGAATCGATTTCAAGCGCTCCTTGGCAAGTTGTAGCGCAGTATCGGTCTGACCCGCCAGGAAGTGTGCCTCAAGCAGTCCCAAGGCGAGCGCCCGGCTATCGGGGAAACGTCTAACCCCCTCTTGATAAGTGCGAATTGCGGCTTCGGTCTTGCCCTGGCCTAACTGAATCTCTGCAAGTTGTCTTTCAATCCAGGGGTGGGCCGACGGTGAAAGGCGAATCTTGTTCAATTCGCGTTCAGCGCCGGCGAAGTCGCGGCCTTTAGCCATCGCCATCGACAGGCCATACACATCGGCGCGATTGCGCAGCACGGTCTTCTCGTCGATGGCAGCCCTGAAGAAACCGATGGCGTCAGTGGCGCTCATGCTCATCACGCGAAGTCGCGCTTGGGCGAGCTTGTATTCAGGACTTTCGGCGATAGCCCTGAGCCGTTTGTCGGATTCGTTGAGCAGTTGGTCGACGCGGTTTTGCATGTCGGCAATGCGCTCGGTGGTGAGCGGATGGGTACGCAGGTAGCCGGGGGCTTTGCCTTCGTTGTGTCGATTGGCTTTTAGTAGGCGATCAAAAAACCCCACCATGCCCTGCGGGTCAAAGCCCGCGCGCATCATGACTTGAATGCCGATGCGGTCGGCCTCACGCTCAAAGTCCCGCGAGTAATCAAGCTGGTTTTGGATCGCGAGCGCTTGGCTGCCGAGGATCGCGGCTTCAGTAGCCTGCCCCGCCGAGCTTGACCCGGAGCGCGCCGCCAAGATTGCCGCTGCCAGTGCCGCCAGCTGCATCAAGCCACCGCCGCGCTGCCCCATGGCACCGCGTGCCGAATGGCGCTGCAATACGTGGGAAATTTCATGCCCCATCACACCAGCCAACTCAGATTCGGTGCGGGAAGCGAGGATCAGCCCGGAGTGGAAGCCGACAAATCCGCCAAGCAGGGCAAAGGCGTTGATGGTGTCGTCATTCAACACAAAAAATTCAAACTCGCGCCGGTTGTCGTTGGTCGCCCCGCGTGAGGCCGCCACCAGCCGGTTACCGAGGTAAGAAATGTACTCGACGATCTCCGGATCGTCGATGAATGCGCGGTCGCCGCGCACATCGAGCATAATTCGCTTGCCGATGGCGCGTTCTTGCGGCTCCGTCACGACGGCGTCAGAGGCATCGCCTAAGTCTGGCAGCCCGTCGGCGCGGGCTAATCCGGCGGGGGCCAAGCTGGCTGAGGCGGTTGTGACGATGTAGAGGGCGAGGGTGACGTTGGCCACCAATCGCTTGACTGGGGTTGCTAACAAACGCTTTTGCTGCTGTTGGATCGGCAAATCAACTTCTCCAGAACCATAATGGGTATGAGTTGGGTACGAATGTGACGGGCGCAAGCCGACATAGTTCCAGCCGCAAGACGATTCTAACAAGCTGTGCTGTTGGCAACCGGGTAGGCCCTAACGATGACAACTCTGAATCACTTTGATGAACGCGGCAATGCACAAATGGTCGACGTCGGTGCCAAAGCCGAAACCCACCGGGTCGGTGTTGCCACCGGGCTGATCCGCATGCAGGCCACCACACTGGCGGCGATTACCGGCGGGACCGGCAAAAAAGGCGACGTGCTTGGTGTGGCAAGGATCGCCGCGATCCAGGCAGCAAAACGCACCGCCGAATTGATCCCGCTGGCACACCCGATCGTCATCAATAAGGTCGCGGTCGCGTTTGTCGTGAACGAGGATCAAAACAGCATTGAATGTACCGCAACGGTCGAAACGTTCGGACGCACCGGCGTCGAAATGGAAGCACTCTGCGCAGCATCCGTTGGGCTGCTAACCATCTACGACATGGTCAAGGCGATGGATCGTGGCATGGTGATCTCCGACGTTCGCTTGTTGGAGAAACGCGGCGGTAAATCAGGCGATTGGAATGCCGAGTAGCGCAGCAATCCCCGTCATGTCCAGAAGCGCGCCGGCTAACCCGCATAGCCCGATGACCCAGATCACGCCAATCTTGTAGCGCATCAGCGCGATGGCTGCGACGACCGTCAACGCGGCGGCGAATAAATCTGCGCCGCCAGAAAAAAACGATTCAGCAGTGCCTCGTGGCCACCAAACGTGCCACGTAAAAAACAGTGCCAGACTGGCGATCACACCGACGACCGCTGCCGCAATGGCGGTGAGCGGGGCGGCGAAGCGAAGATTGCCGCGCGTCGATTCAATAAACGGACCGCCTACCAAAACAAAGACAAAAGACGGCAGGAAGGTGAAAAATGTGACAACCAGTGCCGCAACGGTCCCCGATAGAAAAGGGCTACCCGCCACCACTTCGCGTGCCACCCCGCCTAAGTAACCAACAAACGCCACCACCATAATCAACGGCCCCGGCGTGGTTTCCCCCAACGCGAGGCCGTCGATCATCTGCTCCGGGGTCAGCCATTGGAAGGTTTCCACGGCTCCTTGGTAGACGTATGGCAGCACGGCATAGGCTCCGCCAAACGTCAGCAACGCCGCTTTGGTGAAGAACCACCCCATCTGTGACAGCGTGGATTTGCCTTCACCGACCAATAGCAAGAATGCCATCGCGCCGACCCAAAGTGTCAATCCTGCTACCGCGTAACCCATCGCCCTGCCAGCATGCCACTGTAAATGGGGCGGGATCGGCGAATTGTCATTGATGATCGGTGGACCGGGCAGGGTATCGGCAACGGTTACCGCGGGTTGCGGTGCAAGCACGGTGCCAGATTTTGCCTGTGAAGAGGCCAACGAGAACGCAGCCGGGTTGAGGCGACCGCCAGCGACACCGATGATCGCCGCTGCAGCGATGATGGCAGGAAACGGCAATTGCAAGATCGAAATGGCAAGAAACGCTGCGAACGCCACGCCGACCAGCCACCGATTGTGTAACGTTCTGCCGCCGATGCGCCATGCTGCCTGCGCCACAATTGCCGTCACGGCAGGCTTGATGCCATAGAAGATACCGGCGACAATCGGCTGGCTGCCGAAGGTGACGTAAACCCATGAAAGGCCGATTAACAGGACGAGTGAGGGCAGCACAAACAATCCGCCCGCAAGGATGCCGCCCAATCGACCGTGCATCATCCA
>JBEILF010000010.1:0-33989 GCA_040379385.1 Burkholderiales bacterium
AAACGCCCACCTCGTGTGGGCGTTTTTGTTTTTTGATCTTCCTTCGTCGGAAAGAACCCCGTCGGGTTCGACTAAGCACATGCTGGGGGCATGTGCTTGGACGCGCGGCGATGCTGCGCGGTTGCGAAGCGATGCCGGGATCGGACAGAGCGAGACCGGCACAATCCCCGAAGTGACTGTACCAGCTTGTGTGAGCGTTTTTGTTTTTTGTCGTCTACCCAGGAAACAATCCCCTTGGCGTTCAGTGCCGAGTGCGCCGCGCACGTTGTTCGGGGATTTGTGGTTTTTTGTCATTCCCCCTTCTCCGCTCGGGCGACCGCTCGGCTCGGTTATAATTCCAGTGTCATCAGGGAGTAGCTTCACCCCGCAGTGGGTGGCTTGCATCAACAGACTTGGCACCCGAACTTTCGGGCGCTATGGTGCAAGCGGCATATGCTTAGCGAGACTTTTGGCTGCGTGAATCCATCTTGCTGGTGGGAGTCATGTGGTCATTCGTCATTCACCGGCTAGGGCATCTCGATGGAATCACTTCTCGTTTCAACCGGCGTCGTTGCGCTTGCGGAAATCGGCGACAAAACGCAGTTGCTTGCCTTTATCCTCGCGGCGCGTTTCAAGAAGCCGGTCCCAATTGTTCTTGGCATTCTGACGGCTACCCTGATCAATCATGGCCTCGCTGGTGCTCTCGGCGCGTGGATCACTTCCGTGGTCAGTCCACACATCATGCGTTGGGCGCTCGGCTTGTCTTTTCTCGCAATGGCCGCTTGGACGCTGATTCCCGACAAGATCGAAGATGAAGAAACCCAGGTTGCCCAACGTCTAGGTATCTTTGGTGCGACGTTTGTCACGTTTTTTCTCGCGGAAATGGGCGACAAAACGCAGCTTGCCACAGTTGCCCTAGCAGCACACTACGCCGCACCGATAATGGTAATTGCCGGTACCACTCTGGGGATGTTGATCGCCGATGTGCCGGCGGTTTTTATCGGTAACAATTTCGCAGCGAAGATTCCGATGAGATTAGTACATGGAATCGCTGCTGCCATTTTTGCCGCAATGGGTGTATTCACGCTAATCGGCGCGGACAAACTCTTGACGTCGTAGCAACATTTGCATCATGACGCCTGCTGCGGGGGTGGTGCGTCGTGGTCACGATCCGGGCGCCGCCAAGGGTCAATGTGTGTCATCAAGTTCAACACGCGGTGCCGCATAAGGACCCGATCACGCGCGAGGACGGCGATGTCATGCCCGGCTTCTACAGTAATAGTAGCGTCAACCTCGAGGTGTGCATCGACGATGATCATATCCCCCATTTTCCGCGTTCGAACATCGTGTACGTTGATTACCCCGGGAGTCTCGACAAGGGTCTGACGTATGGCTGCGACTTCTTGCTCGTCTATCGAGCGATCCATCAAGTCGTGTAATGCGTCCCACCCAAATGTCCAACCCATTTTTACCACCAGAAAACCGACGATCAGTGCAGCGATGGGATCCAAGATGGGAAATCCTGAGAGGTTACCGATGATGCCGATGCTCACCACTAATGACGAGGCCGCATCTGATCGTGCGTGCCATGCATTCGCTACCAGCATGCTAGATTTCACGTTCTTGGCGACGCGGAGCATGTAGCGAAACAGTGTTTCTTTCGCAATAAGCGCACTGATCGCCACCCACAGGGCGATGACATGTACTTGTTGAACGCTTTCAGGATCTTCAAGCTTTCGAAATGCCGACCATAGCATTCCTACGCCAACGCCGAGCAACATCATTCCGAGCACCAGCGATGCGGCTGTCTCAAAACGCTGATGCCCGTATGGGTGATCTTCGTCTGCGTCTTTTTGGCTGTGCCGATTTGCGAGTAGCACGACAAAGTCGGCGACGAGATCTGACAGTGAGTGAATGCCGTCAGCGACTAACGCCTGGGACTTTGCGGCGATGCCCACCCCGATCTGCGTCATGGTAAGTAGGATGTTTACCCAGACACTTATCCACGTACTCCGTGCCGCTGCGGCGCGCCGATCCGCCGACGTATGTTTCGGGTCTTCTGAGTCTTCTACAAATTGGGTAGGATCCATCTAGGCCTGTGCAAGAGCTTCGCCTGTAGTAGCTAGCAGCAAATGTTACGCCGACCTGCGGGGGTAGGTCTGATCTGTCGCAACATTTGTCGTATTTACGCTAAATTCCGGCAAAACCGAAAGATAATAATGCCTCGTCTCCAACAAATCTTGTCTGAATACCTATGAATGCGAAGAGTTGCCGCCTCAATGTAGTGAGCAGATTGAAAACCCCAACGCTGGTGGCCTCATTTGCCATCGTGATGTTTTCTGTATCCGCACCTTTGGGCCCGCCTGCGTACGCCCAGGCATCGGCAGAGGCCGCGAAACCAGCTGAAACGCTGCGCCCGGAGCTAGGGAAGGAACTGAAAGCTGCTCAGGAGTTAATTAACGCCAAACAATTCAAGGAGGCGTTAGCGAAACTGGCGGAAGCGGACAAGATCGCAGCCAAGACGCCGTACGAAGTCTACATTCTCGAGCGGCTACGCGGCCCGGCGGCAGCAGCGATCTCCGACCACACGACGGCGGCCAGGTCTTTTCAGATCGCGTTAGATAGTGGCAGGCTCACAACCGCCGAGCGCACACAATTCTCCGAGGCTATTACCTCTGCCTTTTACTTGCTTAAAGACTATAAGTCCGCAGCGACGTGGGCAAAGCGTTCCATCGACAGCGGGGGCGCTGCGCCGCAAACGCGTTTGCTTCTAATACAAGCATTGGTGTTGGGAGAAGATTTGCCGACCGCGACAAAAGAAGCCAACGCCGCCATCGCGGACGATGAGAAGGCAGGTAAAACGCCCACCCAAGAGCTACTCCGGCTGGCGGGGACAATCGCCCTACGGGCGAACGATGACGCCGCATATGTCAGTATATTGGAGCGATTAGTGATCGCTTATCCAAGCAATGACTACTGGCTGGACTACATTGCCCGGGTGGCACGCAATCCGGTGATTAATGATCGTTACATGACGGATGTTTTTCGTCTAAAGATGACGCTGGGGCAATCCCTTACTGCCAGCCAGTATATGTTTATGGCGCAATCCGCCAAACAGGCGGGATTCCCGATTGATGCCCAAAAAGTGATGGAAGCCGGATTCAAGGCCGGGGTGCTGAGCACGACTGAACACAAGCAGTTTAGAGATCTCGTGGAACGTGATGCCGCCGATGACATTAAGAATATGGCGCGTAGCTCTGCGGAAGCGGCCAAATCCAAGGAAGGCCCTGGCCTGTTCAATTCGGGTCTCAACTACGTCTATAACGGCGAGAGCGACAAGGGATTGCCAATGATGGAACAGGGTATTTCACGCCCAGGGATCCGGCGACCGGAAGACGCGCGTCTTCGTTTGGGCATTGCGTATGCCATTGCGGGCGACCGGGCAAAGGCTGTCGATGCGCTCGCCATGGTGAAAAGTATTGAAGGTGGCACCGAAGTTGCGCGCCTATGGACAGCTTACGCTAAACAGCGGGTCGGCGGTGCATCCTCCGTGCCAGCATTGCCGGAAAAGAAGTAACGCGGCTATTGCTATTGCTACTGAGGAGCGCACCGCTTGCGCTCACTCGGCTGGCGATTCTGCGAGCCACTTGGTTAGCGCCATATCGGCTTCGTAGAAATGGCGCTTTATATTTTCGTAAAGTTCATCCATTTGAGCTTGTGTCGGCAAGGGATGGGAGGACACCCCAGGCGGGAAGCCGGGCTTGGGCGATAGTTGTCGTGCTGCCAATTCAAGCGCTTTGCACGCCGCCGATACTCTCGGAAAGCCGATGCTCGCAGAGGCCCCCCTTAGGCTGTGTGAAAGATCGGCGAGCAGCGACCAGTTTGAATCAACGAGGCAAGATGCCATCTTGTGCAAGCGTTCTTGGGATTTTTCCTGAAACAGGGCGATGAGCGTTTGCTCTGGAACGCTACCATTAACCTCAGCTGGCAAACCGCGCAGGTCCTCTAGTTGTTCGAAATCTAGAATTGCGAGCCGACTAAGATCAGGGGTGAATCGGGCGGCCTGTTCTCCAGTATTGCTTGTTTTGCCGGTAGGCGCGGCTGCAGCGGCTTTTACTTGGGCAAGTGGTTGGTCTCTATCGCCAGTGTCGATGAACTTATGTGGAACACAGCGTTTGAGCAGCGCCAACAGATCATCCCGCCGAATTGGCTTGGAAATATAGTCGTCGAACCCGTCGTTCAAATAAAGCTCGCGGTCACCGGCTAGTGCATGCGCCGTCATCGCGACGATAGGCACCCTGGGCAGCTGTATTTCGCTTGGGGTTTGGCTGGTGAAGCGGCGCTTGAGTTCTCGTGTTGCACCAACGCCATCCAAGACTGGCATATGAATATCCATCAAGATGATATCAAGCGGCGCCTCGTCGTTGGCCACCGCTTTGGCAGCCGCACTCACGGCGCTCTCGCCGTCGGCAACAATCGTGACCCGGTAGCCCAAGCGGCGCAGCATGCCTTCGATCACCCGCTGATTCACTTCATTGTCTTCGGCGACCAAAATGTTGAGGCTCTCGTTGTTGGGAGGTGTACTGGGTGCGCTCGGTGCCGCGCCACTTGTCGAGCTTGATGCCGCCTGTTTGGATTTGTGTTTGTTCGCGTTGGCAAACTCAATGTCGTAGACTGGCTCAGGTAAGAACGGCCGTGTCGCCACATCATTCTTCAATACGCCGGTGGCGGCCTGAGTGAGAACGTCAAACATCCGCGCGGCGCCTGCAGGTCTCATGACAAACATCTGGTGTGGTACCAGTTGCAAAGACCGATTCAGGGAAAGCTCAGCTCGCGAAATACTGGACATCAGGATGACCACGATGGGCGGCTTGCCCTCGCTTTGCCGAGATGTGTTTTGATCGGCGATGGCTTCGCCAACGGCTGCGGTAGCGTCCTCGTTAAGTGAACTATCGGTAATAAGGATATCAATCGTATCCGCTCCCGATTTCTGTAGATGTGATGGTGCGTCTCGTCGATCGGTTTCGACGACTTGGAATCCCCAACGTTGATACCGATATGCGACCGAGCTGCGCCTTGACGCGACGTCATCAATGAGCAGAATTCTCTTGCCCAAGAATGCCGGCAGCTCGCGCTGCATGTGGGGACGAATAGGACCGCGTGCTAGCCGCGTGATGATCGTGAAACGAAACGTCGAACCCTCGCCTTCCACGCTATCGACGGCAACTTCACCTCCCATCATATTGACCAATCGTTTTACGATTGCCAGACCCAAGCCCGTGCCACCGTACTTCCTGGTTGTCGATGTATCGACTTGGGTAAACGCCTCAAACAGCTTGTTTATGCGATCTGCGGGAATACCAATTCCTGTATCACTTACACTCGCAAACAACTTGATACGTTGATCGGGCAGAGATTCACATCGCATGTGCAACGAGATCTCGCCTGCATCAGTGAACTTGATGGCGTTGGATAGCAGGTTAAGAAATATTTGTCTCAGCCTGGTTGCGTCTCCCAAGATATAGAAGGGGACATCATCACGCAGATCGTAGACCAGAGCAATCCTCTTTTCACGGGCCTTCTCTGCGACCAACTCGAAGGCCTCCTCTACAACGCCTGCAAGCTCAACACTCACCGTTTCTAGAGTCATTCGTCCGGATTCGATTTTGGAAAAATCCAATACATCGTCTATCAAGCGGAGCAATGTATCGCCAGAGGCCCGAATCAGCCGAATGTAGTCGCGCTGCTCGTCATCGAGCTGGGTGTCGGCCAGCAGCCCGGCCATGCCGAGCACCCCGTTCATCGGGGTGCGGATCTCGTGACTCATTGTTGCGAGGAAAGACTCCTTCGCGCGTGCCGCCTCCGCGACACGTACGCTGGCCTCTTTGAGTTGCTCTTCGGCCTCTCGACGTTCGGTGATGTCCACGATAGACCCGATGAACCGCGTTGCTCGGCCACTGTCGTCGTACAGCGCAATTCCCCGGACGCGCAACCACATATGCCCGCCTCGCGCCCGTAGCGCCCGACACTCGACGTCAAGAAAAGGTGACTCGCGCTTAAAATGCCGTGCGAGCGCTTGCCAAAACTCCGAAATGTCTTCCGGGTGCACCCACATATCCCAGCTGAGATTGTTCGGGAACTCGCCGAGTTCAAACCCAAGAATCTCCTGGAAGCGCTCTGAATAGTACGCCTTTCCGCCTTCGCGTAACTCGACATCGAGAATGCCCTGCTGTGAGGAGCGAATCACCAAGTCGAGCTGTTCGCGTTGCAGAGCCAGCTCGCGCTCTAGGAGCTTGATTTGTGTAACGTCGGTGACTGTGCCGATGATACCGTCGATGCTGCCGTCTGCGCGCCGTACCACCTGTCGAGCGAGGATGGTTGGCACTTGATTTCCGGTGGATGTGGTTAAAAACGTCTCACGCACCTCAAAACCGGAATGCGAATCGAGAACGTCGTCGTCTAGGTCCGGCACCGATGATGTACCGACAAGATTTGCCAACTCGGCGTTGGTTTTGCCAATCACATCTTCACGTCGCCGTTGGTTTAGCTGCTCCCACGCACGGTTTACCACCACGAACCGCCCCCTGGCGTCTTTTCGATAGATCGGATTTGGGTTGAGTTCGATGAGGTCGTCGGTAAACTTGACTTGATCGCGTAACTTCAGTGTCATGCTTTCAGCCAGTGCAGCTGCTTGTTCACGCAGCCTTGTTAACAACCATACCAAACCAGCAAGCAGGCCCGTGCCGATGACCCCGATTAACAGTATTGTCTGCGGTGCTCGATTAGTGAGCTCCGCGTCGAGCGCCGACGAACTCTCGACGCGCAGGTTCCAGCTACGTTGGCCGATGACGAGTTCGAATGGCGCGACGAAATTAGCGCTGCGGTTGGCAGCACGAAGGTCACTTCTTAAGGCGGGTGCCACTGCGTCGCCAGATTTCGCCGTAGCTTCGGTCAGTTCAAGTGCGAGTCGCTGATCGTTGCTACGAGCAATTAACGCCAGCAGGTCAGCGGGGCGCACAAATGCGACCAGATAGCCAATTGGCTGGTCGGTGTCCGTGAAAGCGGGAAACAGTGGTTTCACTAGGGCAACAAATTCGGCGGCATCCTGAACGTTGACAGGCGGCAGGATACCCGTGGCGGCCATGCGTTGTGATTGCTTCGCCACCAGCATCGCTTGATCAATCAATTCTGACCGGGCGAGCTCATCACCGATGATCGTGACTTCCGGTATCACACGAACCAATGCTGAGGCTGGCGATGGAAATTGGGTACCGTTGCCAGTGTCACGCACAGCGCGATACTCCATGCGCGCCAAACCGGGTATCGTGGACGAACGTTTTTCTTGGGCGTCTAGATATTTGTTCCAGCGCGCATTATCGATTTGTGGCGACGCGGCGATAATGGCGCCAGCCGTCGCGAGGGCGTCGTCTGTCTGCCGAAACTGTGTGGCGATCTCGCTTTTGGCGCGCGCCGCCAGCGCGCCAAACCGGTCTTGTGACTCTTGGCTGACCTGCCGGTAGCTTTGCACCGAGGCGACGATAGTGGAAAGCAGGAGCGCCCCGAGTACCAGCCAGGGGGCCTCAACTCGAGGAATGGCGGGTTCTGAGAGTCTCGACGCGGCGACCGCAGCGTTGGTGTTTCGGCGGATTGACATCACGTTAGCTTAACTTATCCAGAAAGAGAAATCCAAGGAGGGGGTTGCGTGATCGTCGGAAGTGGACGGGTCAAAATACTTCACTGGCAATCAGCAAAATGTAAACTCGTGTAGAGTGATGTGTTGATGATGACAAAGATAACCATTGCACGCTGCAGAATCGTTGGTGGATTGTTATGCGCCAGCGCAGGGCTGGTTTTGCCGTCAGCTTCTGCCGCCAACATCTATTCGTTCAAGGATGAGAACGGTATCACCCATTTTTCAAATCTTCCGCACCTCGATAAGCGTTACAAACTGGTCTACAGAATTCCACAAGCGTGGACGGCTCGCCCCAATGCGTGGACACCGAATTTCCCGAAATCTATCGATATCGGAAAGCTCGTTCCTGTGATCGATAATGCGGCGCGGACACACGGGGTTGATCCGAGACTCGTACACGCAGTGATCCGGGCTGAATCCGGTTACAATGATCGTGCCCAATCCACCAAGGGTGCTCTCGGATTAATGCAGCTGATTCCAGCCACGGCAGAGAGAATGGGGGTTAAAAACCCATTTGATCCAGTCGATAATATCTTCGGCGGCACGCGTTACCTGAGCCAGCTGATCAAGATGTTTAATGGCGACTTGGAACTCGCATTGGCTGGATACAACGCCGGCGAAAATGCCGTCATTCGTCATGGCAACCGTATTCCGCCATTTGCTGAAACACAAGCCTACGTGCCAAAAGTGATGGCGTTCTACCGCAGCCCGGAGCTAAATCGCTTTGTATCTCAGCCAATTATTTCCGGTGTCGCGGTGGCACCTAATTCATCCGTTCGATCAGGCACGTCGTCTAGTGTCCGATAGGCCGGACAGTTAGACGAGCACGAGGTTGTCGCGGTGGATGAGTTCTGCCTCAGCCATGTAGCCAAGGATTGCCTCAATCTGCTGGGTCTGCTTGCGTGCAATCCGGCGGACTTCGCCCGTACTGTAATTGCATAGTCCCCGCGCAATCTCCCGGCCTTGTGGGTTAACGGCACTGACGACATCGCCACGCGCGAAATCGCCGTCGACGGCAACTACGCCTATCGGCAGCAGCGACTTTCCACCAGAGACTAACGCCGCTGCCGCACCTTCATCCAGGGTGAGAGTTCCCATGGTTTTGAGATGGCCCGCCAACCACGTCTTGCGTGCCTGCATCGCCGTCTTGCTCGCGGTGAGTCGGGTCCCGACTTCTGCGCCGGTTAGGATGGTCGGTAGCACGTTCTCCAATCTGCCATAGGCGATCACGGTGGTGGCACCTGAGAGGGCAGCTTTCTTTGCGGCAAGAATCTTGGTGAGCATACCGCCTCTGCCAATTGCCGAGCCGCTCGCCCCGGCCATTCGCTCCAAAGCGGGGTCACCGGCGAGGGCGTTGTGTACAAGTGTGGCGGCGGCATCATGGCGGGGATCAGCCGTATAGAGGCCCTGCTGGTCGGTAAGAATCACCAGCAAATCTGCTTCAATGAGGTTGGCTACCAGCGCTGCCAGCGTATCGTTATCGCCGAACTTGATCTCGTCGGTGACGACCGTGTCGTTTTCATTGATGATCGGAAGCATACCGAGCTCGAGCAGTGTGCAAAGGGTGGTACGCGCATTCAGGTACCTCGTCCGGTCCGCGAGGTCGTCGTGGGTCAGTAGTACCTGTGCGGTGCCGAGCCCGTGTGCACGAAATGCCGACTCATAGACTTGAATCAAGCCCATTTGTCCCACCGCCGCCGCTGCCTGCAGCTTGTGGATTTCTTGCGGACGAATCTTCCAGCCGAGGCGCTTCATGCCCTCGGCGATTGCCCCGGATGACACCAGTACCACTTGGTCCCCTTGTTCGCGGAGCGCGGCGATTTGACGTACCCACTCGGTAATGAGGGCATGGTCTACGCCTTCGCCGTGATTGGTAATCAGTGTCGAGCCAATTTTGACGATGACACGCATACCCGCTACGGTGTTTCCAAGTCCGTCACGGCACTGGCAGCCAGAGAACTGGCCGCCGCACGTTGTTTTTCGACGTGATCCATGATGGCAAACGTCAGCTGTTTGCAGCCATCAGCTTTCATCGCCGAGATGGTGAACACCGGTGCCTTCCAGTTGAGGCCCTTGATGATCGCTTGCACACGCTTGTCCGCTTCATGTTGATCCACCAAGTCCATTTTGTTCAGAACTAGCCAGCGGGGTTTTTCAAACAGTGCCTGATCGTATTTCTTCAACTCATTGATGAGTGCCTTGGCTTGCTTGACGGGGTCGATCATGTCGTCGTATGGAGCGATATCAACAAGATGTAGCAGCAAATGGGTTCGCTGCAGGTGCTTTAAGAATTGGTGCCCAAGACCGGCACCTTCGGCAGCTCCCTCAATGAGTCCCGGCACATCCGCAATGACAAAACTTCGATGGTCATCGACTCGCACAACGCCCAGGTTAGGGTGCAGGGTGGTGAACGGATAGTCCGCCACTTTGGGTCGAGCCGCAGATACTGCACGAATGAAAGTTGATTTACCCGCATTTGGCATGCCGAGCAATCCTACGTCGGCCAATACCTTGAGTTCGAAGTGAATTTGCTTGGTTTCACCCTCGGCACCCTTGGTGAATTGGCGGGGTGCACGGTTGGTTGAACTTTTGAAGTTGATATTGCCGAGCCCGCCACGACCGCCCTTGGCGACCATGACGCGCTGTTTATCGAATGTCAGATCGGCGATAACTTCGTCGGTTGCGAGGTCTTTGACGACGGTTCCAACCGGGACCCGCAGAACAACATCGTCCGCGCCGGCACCATTGCAGTCTGCGCCGCGACCGGAGGCACCATCTTTGGCGCGGAATATGCGCGCAAAACGGTAGTCGACCAATGTGTTGATATTGCAATCGGCGATGACATAGATCGACCCGCCCATACCACCATCTCCGCCGTCGGGCCCGCCGAAGGCAATGTGCTTCTCGCGACGCATTGAGGCAGAGCCATTGCCACCTTTACCGGCATGCACTTCAATACGGGCTTCGTCGATGAATTTCATGTTGTTTTTTTCTACAAGATGCAACAAAAGAAAAAGCCCCAGAGACTGCTCTCCGGGGCTTTTCTTTGCAGAATCGCCTGATGCGTTAAGCTGGCTGTGCCGTTACCTGAGCTACCGGATCGATCGAGATCGTACGGTTGCGCTTGGCACCCTTGATTGCAAAAACCACTTTGCCTGTCTTCAGTGCAAACAGGGTATGGTCTTTGCCCATGCCAACGTTGTCGCCTGCGTGGAACTCAGTGCCGCGCTGACGCACAATGATCGACCCAGCATTAATCAATTCACCACCATAGGATTTCACACCAAGGCGTTTTGATTCGGAATCGCGGCCATTTCGGGATGAGCCACCCGCTTTTTTATGTGCCATGAGTCAGCTCCTTAGGACTTGATCTCACCGATTTGGATCTCGGTGTAGTTTTGACGATGCCCCTGACGCTTCTGGTAGTGCTTGCGACGGCGCATCTTGAAAATACGTACCTTGTCGGCACGACCCTGAGAAATAACGGTGGCCGTGACAGCAGCGCCCAGGATCATCGGTGTGCCAATGGTTACGGCTTCGCCGCTACCCACCATCATCACCTGATTCAAAATGATCTGCGCGCCCACGTCTGCCGGTATCTGTTCTACTTTAATTTTTTCACCAGCGGCAACACGATACTGCTTGCCACCGGTTTTTATGACCGCGTACATGGTTAAACTCCAAAAAGATTGTGTGTTTCTGTCCCAAGCGTGACTTGTGGAGCGCCAGATCGAACAGAACGATCAACGACAGAACATAAGCACCCGACAGAACAGGCTATTATACGGGCGTTACGATATGACGTCAAACCAACATTTGGCGTTAAAGCAAGGGCAAAGTTTTTCTTGTCAAGAGCTTGCGCCCACGAAAAAGCGTCAATACGAATGAATCAGCCCCAAAACCCCGTTAAGTTAGAGAATATCCGGCGTGTGATCGAGGCGGATATGACAGCAGTAGACGGCGTCATTCGGCGTCGGCTGGCGTCAGACGTTGTTCTCATTAACCAAATATCGAACTACATCATCGGCTCCGGTGGCAAGCGCCTACGCCCAGTTTTGGTCTTGTTAGCGGGCGGTCACTTTTCAGCAAAGCCAGAACACGCTAGGGAGATTGCAGCAGTTATTGAGTTCATTCACACAGCCACACTACTGCACGATGATGTCGTTGATGAATCTTCGCTTCGTCGCGGAAGAGAGACGGCAAATGCGCTGTTCGGCAATGCCGCCTCAGTTTTGGTTGGGGATTTCCTCTACTCCAGAGCTTTCCAGATGATGGTCGAGGTAGGCTCCATGCCTGTGATGGCGGTGATGGCGGAGGCGACCAATATCGTGGCCGAGGGGGAAGTGTTACAACTGCTCAATGTCGGTGATCCTGACACGGATGAGCAGAAATACCTCCGGGTGGTGCGTTACAAGACCGCAAAGTTGTTTGAGGCGGCGACCCGGGTTGGCGCAATTCTTGGTGGCGCAACAAGTAGCGAGGAGCGCGCATTAGCTGATTACGGCATGCATTTGGGTACGGCGTTCCAACTAATTGATGATGTTCTCGACTACTCGGGCGACGCCAGCGAAACCGGAAAGAACTTGGGCGACGACCTGGCCGAAGGTAAGCCAACCCTGCCGCTGATTTACGCCATTCGCAACGGTGACGATGCCGAACGGCAAGTGGTTCGCGACGCCATTGCCAACGGCGACCGGAGCAACATGGAAGCCGTGATTGCCGCTATCCGAGCCACTGGTGCAATAGACTACGCACGGGCTGCAGCTCATCGCGAGGCGGACACCGCACGGGCTTCGATTGGCGCGCTGGCGGATTCACCACACAAACAAGCTCTGCTAGAATTGGCGCTGTTCGCGGTAGAAAGGCGCTTTTAAGTGGTTTTATCCGCAAAAAGGCTGAACGAATGTGGCTCAGCTGGCAGCAAGCGCAATCGTATTTGTGGCGATTTCGCCGAGTCGTTTGGTGGCGTCTGGATTGGGCGGTGTCGTAATCAGTGCGACTTCTGTTCAAATAACGATATGAGTCGCGCGCAGGTTGAATTTCATTTGCGGGGTGTAGCTTAGCCTGGTAGAGCGCTACGTTCGGGACGTAGAGGCCGGAGGTTCGAATCCTCTCACCCCGACCAGTTTTTGTAGTTCTGGCGGCCAGCAGGTACCCGCGTACTTGTTGGGGGGCGAAGGGCGAGGAATGCAGGCCGAGCCGGGTCGGAGGCACGGACACAAGCGAGGCGTGTGCCGTCGGGTGATCGAATGCTGGATGAGCCCACAGTTAACCTGCTCGTACCGCGACTCCGGCGGCAATGCAGAAGTCGGCATCCTGTGCAAACTACCCGGCCCGCGTTTGTGTTAGACGGGGCGGGTTGGATATCCCGACCAAGTCACGAGAGCCTTCTCAGCGGTTTTGTTGACCGCGCCGGAAGGCTCTTTGTTTTTAGCGTTTTTTTGAATGCGGAATATGGCCAATGTTTTCCAAGAGCGTGTCCTGACCGTCCATCACTGGACTGACACCCTGTTCAGTATCACGACGACGCGCGATCCCTCGTTTCGTTTCCTAAACGGCCAATTCACCATGATCGGCATCGAGGTCGAAGGAAAGCCGATCATGAGAGCGTACTCGATGGTGTCTGCAAATTATGAGGAGACGCTCGAATTTCTCTCTATCAAAGTGCCAGACGGCCCGCTGACGTCGCGACTCAAGGATATCAAGGTTGGAGACACCCTGCTGGTGAATTCTAAGGCAGTAGGTACGCTGATCCTGCAAAACATGCTGCCGGGCAAGAATCTCTATTTGCTTTCGACTGGCACTGGCATGGCACCGTTTATGAGTGTCATCAAAGATCCGGAAACATACGAGCAGTTTGAGCGAGTGATTCTGGTCCACGGCGTGAGGAACGTGGCCGAACTGGCCTATGACGACTTCTTGCAAAATGAACTGCCAGCCAACGAATTTTTTGGTGAGCAGGTTCGAAACCAACTGATTTATTACCCGACCGTTACGCGTGAACCCTACCGCAACCAAGGGCGCGTGACCGATCTGATCGAGAGTGGCAAGATGCAGGCGGATATCGGGATGCCACCGATCAACAAGGAAACCGACCGGGTGATGATTTGCGGTAGCCCGGAAATGTTACGCGACCTGAGGATCATGTTCGAGGCGCGCGGTTGGGACGAGGGCAATATGAGTACGCCGGGACATTTTGTTATTGAACGCGCTTTTGTCGAAAAGTAATCGGCTCGTGCTTGGGGTGGGTTCAATGCCGGCAGTGACCGGCATTTGATCGAATGGCTCGACAAGATCGAAAAGCCTAGCATCGACGG
The DNA here is from genome assembly GCA_040379385.1 of Burkholderiales bacterium. GTDB lineage: Bacteria > Pseudomonadota > Gammaproteobacteria > Burkholderiales > Usitatibacteraceae > UKL13-2. The sequence goes on from JBEILF010000010.1 coordinate 13,990, forward strand.
TCGTTTTGCGGCAAAAATGCCCGAAACTGTCCGCCGATAGGCGAGTCTTGTCTTCGACCGCGATTGACTGGTCTGCAAGTGTGAGCGGCCAAGCGGCAAACTTGCCCTAATGCGCGCACAATGCAGCTTTAGCTTGGTCTGGGAAGGTATCGACGAGACGCTCATGGGAAAAGTGCTGTTTTTTTTGTTGATCGGTGTAATTGTCTGGTTGCTGTTTTTTGCGAAACGGCTGGGCAAGGGGATACGAAAAAATGATGCTGCCGCGTCGCGATCCGGCGCGCCCGAACAGATGCGTCAGTGTTCCCGATGCGGCGTTCATCTGCCGATATCCGAGGCATGTGAACTGGCCGGACAACGCGGCAAATACAGCTGTGCAGACCCTGCCAACTGCGCCAATCGCCCACGCTGAGATGGCTGCCTCGGCGATGATCAACAACCAATCGCGAGCTGTCGGCGATGATGCCTACGCTGCTTTTGAGTCGCCGGAGAGTGCGTGGCGTACGCTGACCTTGTTCGCGGTGTACCGCTTCGTCGTGGTGCTGGGACTTGCGGTGTTTTTCTGGGGCTTTAAGAGTATTCCCGTTATTGGCGGTGTTTCTCCGATGCTCGCCGCTGCGGGTCTCAGTGCCTACATGGTCATGTCACTCGCGCTCATTCTGGCCACACAGCTTCGGACGCCGTCAGCCACAATTCAGCTCTCCGTGCAGGTATTGGTTGATGTGTCCATGCTGACACTCATCATGCATGCCTCGGGCGGCACCCGCAGCGGCATCGGCATGTTGTTGCTCGTATCCCTCGCTGCAGCGGCGCTGGTTTCACACGGCAGGCTCGCATTTTTTCATGCCGCAGTCGCGTCACTCGCCGTTTTGTTCGAACAACTTTGGCAGTTCTTGTATGGCGACGCCGGTGCGGCGGAATTTGTTCCAAGCGGCATGCTGGCGTCGAGCTATTTTGTGGTCGCCGGACTCGGTTATACGCTCGCCGCATACGCGCGCGGCGCGGCACGGGTCGCCGAAAAGCGTGGCGTGGATCTGGCGAATCTCGCGCAGATTAATGAGTTGGTCATTCGTGACATGCAAGACGGATTTGTGGTGGTTGATGAGCACGGGGTGATTCGTCAGCTTAATCCGCAGTCTGCGGAGATCGTGAGCGGGCTGCGCGGATCAAGCGGACGCGCACTAGTAGACGTGGCACCGGAGCTTAGCCGCTTGCTTGCTGAGTGGCGAGCCGACCGTGAGCGAGTATTCTCGATTGTGCGCGATGCGTCTTCGCAGCGAGACTATCGCGTACGTTTTGTTACGGTGGGAGACGCGGAAGTGGCTCCGAGCGTGGTTTTTCTCGAGGACGCATCGCGAATTCGTGCCGAGGCGCAGCGAATGAAGCTGGTCGCACTGGGCCGTCTCACCGCCTCGATCGCGCATGAGATTCGTAATCCACTGTCATCGATTAATCATGCCGCCGAGCTGCTCGAAGAAGATAGCATTCGAACGCCGGAGGACGCACGACTACTGACCATTATTCAGGAGAATGCAAACCGCCTGAATAGACTCGTCGAGGAAGTGCTCTATTTGAATCGACGCGACCGGGTACACGCCGAGAGCATCGATATATCGGCTTTCCTGCCGCGATTTGTGCGCGACTATTGTGCCAATGAGAAGTGGCCAGAAGACGCCTTTTCGGTCAATACGCAATGGGGTGTTTTGTCGGTGTTTGATCGAGCGCACTTGGATCAAGTATTGTGGAATCTGATGCGTAACGCAACGCGGTTTGCCACCATGCAGCCAGGGTCGGTGCGACTCATCGTGAAGACAAAGGGCGAGAGAGTGGAACTCGAAATTGCCGATGACGGCCCCGGTGTGGCCAGCGAGACCTTACAGCACTTGTTCGAGCCATTTTTCACGACTGACTCAAAGGGAACCGGGCTTGGGCTCTACATCGCACGTGAGCTGGCCAACGTTAATGGTGCGACCCTCGATTATGTCGTCGAGGCCGGCACCGACAATCGCGGGGCAAAATTCAGACTATCCATGAATAGAGCAAAAGCCTGATGACAAGTGCAAACAAGAAACGTGTGCTGGTGGTTGATGACGAGGCGGATATCCGTGAACTCGTCGTCTTGACGTTGATGCGGATGGGTATTGAAGCCGAGAGCACCGATACGTGTGCGCAGGCCATGTCGCTACTAGCGGAACATAGTTATGACTTATGTCTGACTGACATGCGATTGCCCGACGGCGATGGTTTGAAAGTGCTGTCGCACATTGCGGAGAAGTACGGCAATACGCCGGTGGCGGTCATCACGGCGTTTGGTTCCACGGAGAACGCCGTCGCCGCGCTCAAGGCGGGTGCGTTCGACTATATCGCCAAACCGATACAACTCAAACAACTACGTGAAGTCGTCATCTCAGCGCTCAATTTGCCCAGACTGACTGATCGGCAACAGAAGAAGGCGGGCATCGCTGATCGTGCCAATTCGGCGACCACAACCGCGAGCTTGCCCGAGCTTGTGTACACGCGCTTGCTGGGGGATTCGGCACCGCTTAGCCGCGCTCGCGAGATGATCACTAAACTCGCGCGCAGCCAGGCAGCCGTTTATATCACCGGCGAATCTGGCACGGGCAAAGAGGTGGCCGCGAGGTTGATACACCAGGATAGCGCGCGACGCCAGGCGCAGTTTGTCGCCGTGAACTGCGGCGCGATCCCCGAGACGTTGATGGAGAGTGAGTTCTTCGGCTACCGGCGCGGCGCTTTCACCGGAGCCGAAACCGACCGAGACGGTTTTTTGCAGGCCGCCGACGGCGGCACACTGTTCCTCGATGAAGTCGGCGACCTTCCTCTGCTGATGCAAGTGAAGTTGTTGCGTGTCATCCAAGAAAAGAAAGTGCGCCGGGTGGGTGACACCATCGAGAAGGCAATCGATTTTCGTATCATTAGCGCGACGAACAAGAATCTCGGGGAAAAGGTGCGGGCGGGAGAATTTCGCCAGGATTTGTTCTATCGCCTGAACGTCATCGAACTCAGAATGCCAAGCTTGCGTGAGATTCCCGAAGATATCCCATTGATGGTTTCGACGTTGATGGCTCGGCTGTCGCAGCAAGCGGGGGTTGCCTTGCCGATGTTGGCAGAAGACGCGCAGCGGGCGCTCGCCGATTACGACTATCCGGGCAATGTGCGCGAACTGGAAAACATTCTCGAACGCGCACTGGCCTTGTGTGACGGCGACACCATTCGTGAGCAGGACTTGCATCTTACCGAAAACGATGACGATGGCTCGGCGGAACCCATCACCCTTGGCGAGCGTGACCTGCCGCTACACGAGTACTTGGATGAGATCGAGCGCGGACAAATCATGAAGGCGCTCGAGCAAACGCGTTACAACAAAACACAGGCGGCGAAGTTGCTGGGGATTACGTTCCGTTCACTGCGTTATCGACTTGATCGTCTCGGTATCAGGTGAGGCGTGTTAGCTGCGCAGCCGAACGCGCTTTTGACATACGCGTGGCATGCTGTAGGGGCTTTGTCACATTTCACATTTGCCTTTTAGGCTCCGGTAGCAGGGTTTCTCATCGGTATCAGAATAATCTCGTTGCGAGTGAACACTAAGCAGGACGCCATTTTCCAAGCATTTTCAGCTGGAAACGCTCGCCGAATAAAGCGGTTCTTTACTTCATGTATCACATGAAGTTGCGTCCGCGCAAAAGGCCGTTTTTGGCTCTTTAACGACCTGATTATTAAGTCTTTTTCCAGATGAAAATATTTCGCTTGCATGTTGCGAAGTCGCGATATATTGTGCCTGCAACCCGAGTAAACACCACATCTTGTGGATATATCTGTTGCTAACCTATCTCATAAGGTTAGGACGTGCGGTGGATTTCTTGTGGATAAACCACAGCAAGTCCGCAGCGGTTTAGTCGTTGTCCCAGCGCCCTCTCCGCGCTGACTGCAACAGCGGCTTGAGCCAGATATACCCATGTCTCTTGGTGTTTAAAGGGCTAAGTCGTTGTTAGCAAACAAAAAATAGAAACTGAAAAGGAGACAGCCATGAGACTTGGTTCCGACATCGACCCGGTGAACCCCCTCGCCAATCCCTTGATGACGTCCAGCGGTAACCCGAATTCCACCGGTAACAACGAGTTGCGATATACGGATTACAAGATCATTCGTCGTAACGGAGCCGTTGCGTCGTTCGAACCGCAAAAAATTGCGGTTGCCGTGACTAAGGCGTTTATCGCCGTCAACGGCAGCCATGAAGCTGCTTCTGCGCGTATGCGTGATCAAGTGCATGTCGTGACCGCCACGGTTGTGAACGCATTGCTGCGCCACAAGCCGTCGGGTGGCACGTTTCACATCGAAGAGGTGCAGGACCAGGTCGAGTTGGCACTGATGCGTGGTGGCGTGCATGAAGTTGCACGTTCTTATGTGCTCTATCGCGAGAAGCGCGCGCAAGAGCGCGCAGCGGCGAAGCAACCCGAGCTGCCAATAGGCGCACCATCGATCAACGTCACCATTAACGGCACTAGGCGTCTGCTGGATGTTGTTGCCCTGGCGTCGCTGATCGAATCCGCCTGCGAAGACCTGGGCGACGCCGTCAACGCCAAAGGTATTCTCGACGGCACCCTGCGTGATCTCTACGACGGTGTGCCGCAAGAAGAAGTGTTTAAGGCGGCCACCATGACCGCGCGGGCCATGATCGAGCGCGACCCGGCTTACAACAAAGTCACCTCGCGTTTGTTGATGCACACCATTCGCCGCGAAATCCTTGGTGAGGAAGTGACGCAAGCACAAATGGGTACGCGTTACGCTGAGTATTTTCCAGGCTTCATCAAGAAAGGTGTTGCCGCCGAGTTGCTCGACGAGCGCATGATGCAGTACGACTTGAAGAAGCTGGGGGAAGCGCTGCACGCCGAGCGCGACACGCAGTTCACCTACCTTGGTCTGCAGACGTTGTATGACCGCTACTTCTTGCACATCGACGAGCATCGCATCGAATTGCCCCAGGCGTTCTACATGCGTGTCGCGATGGGTCTGGCACTGAATGAAGTCGACCGCGAAATGCGTGCGATTGAGTTCTACAACATCCTGTCGACCTTCGACTTCATGTCGTCTACGCCAACGCTGTTCAACTCGGGCACGCGTCGCTCGCAGTTGTCGTCTTGTTATCTCACCACCGTTGCTGATGATCTGGACGGCATCTACGAGGCGCTGAAAGAAAACGCGCTGCTATCGAAGTTCGCCGGTGGCTTGGGCAACGACTGGACGCCGGTTCGTGCGCTCGGTTCGTACATCAAGGGCACCAACGGTAAATCACAAGGCGTTGTGCCGTTCTTGAAGGTTGTGAACGACACGGCAGTCGCTGTAAACCAAGGCGGCAAGCGTAAAGGTGCGGTGTGTGCCTACCTCGAAACCTGGCACCTCGATATCGAGGAGTTTTTAGAGCTGCGTAAGAACACCGGTGACGACCGCCGCCGTACGCACGACATGAACACCGCAAACTGGATTCCAGATTTGTTCATGAAGCGCGTGATGGAAGGCAAAGACTGGACGTTGTTTTCACCTTCGACTACCCCAGACCTGCACGAAAAATTCGGCAAGGCATTTGAAGAAGCCTACGTGCGCTACGAAGAGAAGGCTGCACGTGGTGAATTAAAGCCATTCAAGACCATCCCGGCACTCTCGCTCTGGCGCAAGATGCTGTCGATGTTGTTTGAAACCGGCCACCCATGGATCACTTTCAAAGACCCATGCAACGTCCGTTCACCGCAGAATCACGTCGGTGTGGTGCACTCGTCAAATCTCTGTACCGAGATCACACTCAACACCAACGAATCCGAGATCGCCGTTTGTAACTTGGGCTCGGTGAACTTGGTCGCGCACATGAAGACCGACGCGGCTGGCAACAAGGTTCTCGACCACGAGAAACTGAAGCGCACCATCACCACCGCCATGCGCATGCTCGATAACGTCATCGACATCAACTACTACGCGGTCAAGAAAGCGCGCGACTCCAATCTTCGTCATCGTCCGGTCGGCCTTGGCATCATGGCCTTCCAAGACTGTCTGCATGAGCTGCGTGTGCCTTACGCGTCGCGAGAAGCGGTTGAATTCGCTGATCGTTCGATGGAAGCGGTGTGCTACTACGCTTACTGGGCATCGACTGAATTGGCGGCCGAGCGCGGTACCTACTCCAGCTATCGTGGCTCGTTGTGGGATCGTGGCATCCTCCCGCAGGATTCGCTGAATCTCTTGCGCGAGGAGCGCGGCGGCTACGTCGAAGTCGATATGTCGTCTACCATGGATTGGGATGCACTGCGGGCCCGCATCAAAGAGGTCGGCATGCGCAACTCCAACTGCGTGGCCATCGCCCCGACCGCAACCATCTCGAACATCATCGGTGTCTCGGCTTGTATTGAGCCCACCTTCCAAAACCTGTTCGTGAAATCGAACCTATCAGGCGAATTCACGGTGGTCAATGATTACCTCGTGCGTGACCTGAAAGCGCGCGGCCTGTGGGACGAAGTCATGGTGTCGGACATCAAGCACTTCAACGGCACAGTGGGTGCAATTGATCGTATTCCACCAGAGTTGCGTCAGCTCTACGCCACCGCGTTTGAAGTTGACACGTCGTGGATCATTGAAGCCGCGTCGCGTCGTCAAAAGTGGATCGACCAAGCACAGTCACTCAATATCTACATGGCGGGTGCATCGGGCAAGAAGCTCGACGACACCTACAAGCTGGCATGGTTGCGTGGCCTCAAGACCACCTACTACCTGCGTACATTGGCGGCGACCTCGGTCGAGAAATCAACCGGCCGCGGCGGCGAATTGAACGCCGTTTCGGCAAACCTCGCTGCAGCACCGGTCGCATCTGCTAGTGCGGGAGACGGAGCGGCCGAAGGCGCGAAGTTTTGCAGTATTGACAATCCCGACTGCGAAGCGTGTCAGTGACACGCGGCGCAGTCGAGATTGCGGCGAACGCTAACTTGTAAGCAAAGCGCAGCAAGTCAAGCCCGAAGGGCGGCGGTATCCACAACCCTGAGTGAAGCCAATGAATCGTAAGTTTTCTACCACTGCAGTTAACACCAACGAGAGAGGATCAAAGATGCAATTTCACATCTTCCAAGATGCAAGACTCGAATGGCGCTGGCAGCTCTCCAACCACGAAGGCCGTAAAGTCGCTGACTCTGGCGAAGGCTATCGTGAAAAGGACGACTGCTTGGAATCGATCGCACAGGTGCAGGCGTGCGAAGAGGCTTTGGTCCTAGAAAACGTCACCAGCTTGATGGATACCGAGATGCTCCAGCAGCCCGGTCTTTTTCATAAACACTAAAATCATTGACCGAAAGCAAGAGCCTACTTTTGACTGGCCAAATCAGGGCGAATCTCCGGCTGGCTCGGCAGATTCGCTTCTGATGAATACCCAGCAACACCCAGCAACACCGCTAACCCAAACTAAATAAAAGAAGGCCAGCGTCATCGCTGGTCGCCACAACCTGGAGCCACCTATGTCACTAACTTGGGACGACACACCATCCGCCATTCCTGCCGCACCAGTGCCACCCATGCCACGCGCAGGTTTGGAGCCGCGCTTGCAGACCATCACTGCCGCTAACGACCGTTTCGATGCAACGGCACGACCCATGTTGGACGACAAGCCGAATGCACCCCCAAGTGACGATGTCAGCCCGGCAGTGGACGCACGTTTTGCTCGTGTACGCGCTGATGAGAAGCGTGTCATCAATGGCAAGAGCGACGTCAATCAGTTAGTGCCCTTCAAGTACAAGTGGGCTTGGGAAAAATACCTCTCCGGTTGCGCAAACCATTGGATGCCGCAAGAAGTGAACATGAATCGCGACATCGCGACATGGAAAGACCCCAACGGCCTGACCGAAGACGAGCGTTTGATCGTCAAGCGTAACTTGGGCTTTTTTGTGACGGCCGATTCCCTCGCTGCAAACAACATCGTGCTCGGCACCTATCGCCACATCACCGCGCCCGAGTGCCGCCAGTACCTGCTGCGCCAGGCGTTTGAAGAAGCGATCCACACCCACGCCTATCAGTACATCACTGAGTCCCTTGGCCTCGATGAAGCTGAGATCTTTAACGCGTACAACGAAATCAAATGTATCCGCGATAAAGATCGTTTCCTGATTCCGTTCATCGACATCTTGTCCGACCCGAACTTCAAGACCGGTACATTCGAAAACGATCAGAAGCTTTTGAAGTCGTTGATCGTATTTAGCTGCATCATGGAAGGCCTGTTCTTCTACGTCGGCTTTGTGCAGATCCTCTCGCTGGGCCGTCAAAACAAAATGACCGGCGCGGCAGAGCAGTATCAGTACATTCTGCGTGATGAATCGATGCACTGCAGCTTTGGTATCGACCTCGTCAATACCGTGAAGCTTGAGAACCCACAACTGTGGACCAACGAATTCAAGAAAGAAATCGAAGGCCTGTTCCGTAAAGGTGTTGAGCTCGAATACGCCTATGCAGAAGACACCATGCCCCGCGGCGTGCTGGGTTTGAACGCACCGATGTTTAAAGAGTACCTGCGCTTTGTGGCCAACCGTCGTGCGCAACAGATTGGCTTGGAAGTGTTGTATCCGGGCGCGACCAACCCATTCCCATGGATGTCAGAACTCATCGACTTGAAGAAAGAAAAGAATTTTTTCGAAACCAGAGTCATTGAATACCAAACCGGTGGCGCACTCTCTTGGGATTGATCACGATGGCCGTCGCCGAAAAAATTCTTTCAGTGAAGGCTAACTTGGCTTGCCAAGTTAAGCTCGCGACAGCGAGCGGCCGGAGCTACAAGAACTTCTTCGAGACGCGTGTGATTGAGTACCAGACGGGTGGGGCGCTGAGCTGGGATTAAGTACGCGCATGGTTGATTTTCATAAAATTGAAGAGTCAGCTCGTGACCTTCAGCGAGAGCTATGGAATTCTAGGAAGACGCTGGTGGCTGGCTATGAGCTCAACGTCAAGGAGCTGCTAGCTCCCGAAACCGCGTGTTTGTACCTAGGAATCCGGTATCTTGATTTTCCCGGCTTGGGGCAATTCGGTCAGCGTGGCGATCGGTTTGAAACTGCAGGGATGCTGGATCGACGTCAGAAGCTAATAGCAGTCTCGCAGAAGTTCGGGCCAGCTGTAATGAGGTTTACCGGGGCGCACGAGGTGGGACATTGGCGCTTGCACGAAAGCGAGCTAATGCACCGCGACCGACCGATAGCTGGGCTATCCGGGCCTCTTAGCCGCCCCAGGACAATAGCTGAGCAAGAGGCTGACTATTTTGCTGCTTGTTTCCTTGTGCCGCGCAAGCAGCTTTTACTTAGCCTTCTGGTTCAATTCGATTCTGACGGCCCGATTCACGTGACCGAAAAATTTGCACGCGGCTTCCTTCCACAGGAGGCGCAGGAGTTGCTTAGGGAGGATGCAAACGTACTTGACTGTGCGCTTGTTCTGGCAAGCGCAAGGCAATATGGCGGCAGGCGATTCGACTCCCTTGCAGATCAATATCAAGTTTCTGTTCCAACCATGGCCATTAGGCTACAGGAAGCAGGTCTGGTTTACAGATAGAGATAAAGTGTGCCAGGGACAGTTTCCGCAGCACTTGCATTCAGCGTCACCCTCCGGACAGTAGTACCTCATAGCTCCCGCCGTCTAAAAAACATCGATGCGTTCCCAAAAGCAACGTCGTTGATGTTGATCCATTTGCTGTAATTGTGTACAGTTAAGCGTTTAACCTTAAATTCGCTTAACTTGCCTCGTTCCCAAGTACAACCATCCACGTGAACCCTCCAACTGAAATCGTTTTCGACTCGCCAATTGCGCCGCAAGCGGAGCTGCCGGGTTTAGTGCCTGCGCCGATCGAGCGTGTTGCTTGCAGAGCCAAAGTCACCCACGACTTAAAAGAGGACTACCGCGAGCGGCAGAGGCTGCTTGATCGCTTTGCCGATAAGCTCGTTGTCAACGCATCCCTATCGCGACAGCTGGTGTCGTTTCAGGCCAATAAGTCGGCAGCGTTTTACCGTTGGTTCAAATACAAAGAGGCTTTTTCCAGCGAATTTGTACGCGCAATGCTGGCGCAATTCGCGCCATCGCCACGTAGTCGCAAACCTGCAGTCCTTGACCCCTTTGCCGGCGTGGGGACAACGCTGACATCGTCTGCGGCACTTGGGTGGGAAGCAACCGGCGTCGAACTGTTGCCACCCGGCATTGCGGCAATCGGTGCGCGCGATGTCGCTGCACGCATCGGTCCCGGTTCCCTTAGCGCTGCGGTCAAGCGCGCCGAAGCATTCGACTTCGCGCAATTGACCCACGCTGCATTTGCATTCCAGCACCTTCGAATTACGAAGGGAGCATTTGCACAGGATACTGAGACGGCAGTGGCGGCGTTTGCCATGCACATCGCCGGAGAGCCAGACGAGGAGCTGCAGATGCTGCTGCGTTTCGCTGCTATGAGCGTGCTAGAAGACGCCAGCTTCACGCGAAAAGATGGTCAGTATCTGCGTTGGGATAGTCGTTCGCCGCGAGCACTGAAGTCGTCGTTTGACAAGGGTACGATCCATTCATTTAAGGATGCGTTACTTTCACGATTGCATACGATGCTCGATGATGTTTCGAGGCGTCCCGCACTGCCCGCGAGCTCAGGCGTGATGAAGGTCCTACAAGGTTCATGTTTGGACTTGCTGCCGACATTTGAAACGGCATCGATCGATCTTGTTTTAACATCGCCGCCGTACTGCAACCGATACGACTACACGCGCACCTACGCTCTGGAGCTTGCCTATCTCGGTTGTGGCGAAGACGATATTCTGCGGCTTCGTCAGACCTTGCTTTCCGCGACGGTTGAAAACAAACCCAAGCGAGAACAATTGCGCGAGGCGTATGCATCACGTGAACAGACGGCTTGGTTTTCTCGCATGGAAAAGGCCTTCAAAAACCAAGCGGCGCTGCACGAGGTGCTCGGTTTGCTCTACGCTGCACGTGAGGCGAAGACGCTGAACAACGCCAATATTCCGGTGATGGTGGAGAACTATTTTTTTGAGATGAACGTTGTAATTCATGAACTCTCACGCCTGATGCGGCGAGGTGCTCATGTTGTGATGGTGAATGACAACGTCCAGTACCATGGTGAAGAAATTCCCGTTGACCTGATTCTCTCTGACTTCGCCGAGGCGGCAGGTTTGCGCACAGAAGCAATTTGGGTGCTCGATCGCGGCAAAGGCAACAGCAGCCAGCAAATGGGAGTACATGGCCGCAACGAGATCCGCAAGTGCGTTTACGTTTGGAAGAAGCCGTAACTGTGGCGGCAACCAAACTCTCTGGCAAAAAGCCACTACCGCAAGAACTCCGTCGGCGTTACTTGCAGAGAGCCTTGGTTTTTTGGGCGTTTGTGCACGATGCCCGTATACATGAGTGGCAAAAACTTGCACGCAAAGCGACATGGCGCGAGCTGAAGTGGGAGTGGCCTGCGCTGGGCATTACTGCCCAAGCGCAGGATGCTGCCTCGAATTTGGGATTTGTTCCGAGTGAGTTGTTTGCACATCCTGAGGTGATCGCGAGAGAGCCTAGCTTATTCAATTACTACCGCATGCTGGCTTGCCTCCCGGAAAAGGGATTGGCGCAAATGATGAAAGGTACCAAGGATCGATCGGTAGCAGCGAAGTGTTTTCTGCTTAACCAAATGATCGGCGAGTTATTGCAGACGACAACAGCATTGACTGGTGAGCGCATTGCGAACACGCTCTTTGCCGAGGCAGGTAGCGAATGGCAAGGCTCCTGGGTAAACCGAATCGGGCAGTCGGCCGCGCAATCCCTGGAGGCGCTGCTGATTTCCTACATTGAGCAGAACAAGCTAGGAGCGAAGTCCTTAGCGTCAAAATCAAAAAAGCAGCGCTCATTCGTGCTAAAGAAAGGCACTGTCATTACATTTGGCAGTGAGCCGGACGTGGAATTTCGCGGCGCTGACGGCTCCCTCACATGCGTGATCGAAATCAAGGGGAGTGCCGACAGCGCGGGTGCACAAACGCGTCTTGGTGAAACTAAAAAATCGTTTGCAAAGGCCAAGAAGGAGAACCGGCATTGCGCGACGATCTTTATGCCGAGTGTGACCACGCCAGCAGTGGAGAAGCAACTAAAGAGCGAGGGCGAGGTGGATCACGTGTTTAACTTGCTGAATGTGACCAGCGATTCGCGCGAACGAAAGCGATTTTTGAATGAGTTGTTTCATCATATCTTGAGAGAAGATCGCAACCGCTGAGGGATAAACATCGAAGGCGATTTACGACGGGCATAGAGCGGGCATTGGTCCGAGTCTAAGTCTTGGATTGCAGAAGCTCGCCAGCCATTTTTGCTGGAAACTGCCCGCCAATAGGCTAGTTTGCCCACCCGCCCCTCTGCTTCTGTTAGTCCTCCGGACATGACCCTCCCCACCAAAATCATCCGCCAAATCGAAGCCTCACTCGCCCGCGCCGTCGGTGGAAGTGATAGCGAACCCGGCATCGCCGTCGGCATTGCGCAAGGTGGCAAGATGGTTTGGGGTGGTGGTCGCGGACTCGCAAATCTCAAGAGCCAACAGGTCTTTGGCACCAAAACGCCGTTTCGCATTTGCTCGATCAGCAAACAATTTTGTTGTGCGCTGGTGATGCATGAAGTCGCGGCGGGTCGTATTGATTTGTCCGCGCACCCGAGCCGTTATGTACCATGGGCGCAGGTGTTGGATTCGCGCATCACGTTATCCCACTTGATGCAAAACAAATCGGGCATTCGCGATCAGTGGGTGATGGCGATGATGATGGGCGCACGCGCCGAGCAGCGCTTCACTTTGGCCGATGGCGTGACGGCGGTGAAACACGCGCCAGCGAGTATGTGGACGCCGGGCAGCCAAAACCTCTATTGCAATGCCAACTTTGAATTGCTCGGGCAGGTGCTGCAAAGCGTCACGGGCAAACATTTTTCTGAGCTGCTGCAGACGCACATCTTGGCGCCGCTGAAGATGCACAACACCTCCGTTGGTATAGATACGGCTGAGGCGATTGCTGGCGATACCCGTGGGTATCGGCACATTGAGGGCGCGTGGGTCGAAGAACAAAACCGCATCCATTGGGCGGCGTCGGCCGGCATGGTGAGCACAATTGAAGACCTCTTGAAGTGGGCGGCATGTTTACGTAACCCAAAGGCTGCAGGGCTGCCGTGGGCGGAGGCCATCACCCGTGCAACACCGTTTAACGATGGCGCTCCTGCGACTTACGCCTGCGGCATTAATCACGCGATCAACGCGGTAGGCAACTCCAAGCGCGAGATGTTGGCGCATGCCGGTGCGCTGCGCGGCTGGCGTTCCACACTCATGCACTTTGTGGCCGAAGATACGTCGATTGCGGTCTTTATGAACCGCACCAACTCGCCCAGTGGCAAATTGCCGCGCGGCGTAGCGATGGAGATTTTGGAGGCGCTGAAGATTCCGCCGATTTGGCAAGCCACAAAAGCACCCAGGAAAAGAGTCTCGCTTGCAGGGGCCGGGCTCAGTGCCGGAGTTTACGTTTCGCGCGATCAGGGCTTGATGATGCAGCTGCGTGATCACAAGGGACTTGCAGAGGTGTACTCACATCTCGATTGGTCGTCACTGTGTGCTGGCAAGAATGCAAAAACGATTACAACGGAAGACGGAAGCTTGACGCTAGGTGTCGAGTCATCATCGCAGTTCACGCTCACCATGCGTGATGAAAACCTGCATACGGTGATGGTGCGTATCAAGCCATCACGTCCGACATCTGGTCCATTCAAATCCGGCGGGCGTTTTGAATGCGCGCCGATCAAGAGCGGTGCGGACATACTTGTCAGTGAGCGTGGCGAAGTCGAAGTTGCGTTTGCTGGCGTGTTCGGCGAAGGCGTGCGCTATATGCTTAACGTGGTAGACAGCGAGGTCGCTTGGTTTGATTTATCGCGCGGTGTGGATGAATCACCACCCGGCAGAATGCTGGTACGCTTCGATGCAACGGAGGACGCGATCGAGGTCAGCTGCATGCTGGCGCGGCGAGTGCGGTTTCGGCGGGTGGTGTAACGCAATCCTGGTGAACGTTGGGTGACTTGCGTTATCCTAGTGCCGTTTTTCTCCAACCAGTCAGGCCCTCATGTTTGATCGCTTCTCCCGCAGTTGGCAGCTCGTCAAAGCCAGTGGCAGTGTTCTGATGCAGGACAAGGAGCTGCTGCTATTCCCGTTGATTTCCTCATGCGCCGCATTCGCCGTGGTGCTGTGCTTCGCGCTGCCCATAATTGGCTTGGTCGCGCTCGATGGCGTCACCCACAGCAAGGTCAGCGGCTTGGGCATGTATGTGCTCGGCTTTTTGTTCTATCTCACGCAGTACTTTGTGATCTTTTTCTTTAACGCCGCGCTGGTCGGCGCAGCGATGATTCGTTTGGATGGCGGCAACCCGACGCTGTCCGATGGCATGCGGATTGCGATGTCGAGATGGACCAGCATTCTGGGGTACGCGGCCATTGCTGCTACCGTGGGCCTCATCTTGCGGGCGTTGCAGGAGCGCGCCGGCTGGCTGGGCAAGATTGTGTTGGGGCTGATCGGCATGGCGTGGACGGTGGCGACCTATCTTGTCGTGCCGGTATTGGTCGCCAAAGATGTCGGCCCGATCGCGGCCGTGGAGCAGAGCGCGCAACTGTTGAAGAAAACCTGGGGCGAGAACATCATCGGCCAAGCCGGCATCGGTTTCGCCTTCATACTGATTCATGTGCTCGTCATTTCGTTCAGCATCGTGCTCATTCTCGTCGCGGCGTTAAGCAAGAGTGTGGTGGCAATGGTCACGGCAGTGGTGATTGCGGTGGTATTGTTTGTGATGACCTCGCTGATTCAAGCCGCACTCTCGGGTATTTACGCCGCAGCCTTGTATCGGTACGCGGAAGGAAAAGAGCAAACTGCAGGATTTGATTCGACCGTGCTGGCGAATGCGTTTGCACCGCCACACTGATCGAAACAAAAAACAAATCCCTAGTATCCACGGGTGTTTTCAGGCATTTTTGCTTGGAAACGCACATCAATAGGCGAGTTTGAATTTTTTATGACGACCGCATCCGACCAGCTTTCCGCCTTAATCCGCCAGCGCCGCAGTGTGCGCGATTTCCTGCCGATACGGATTCCGAACGAGGTCTTGTATGCGGTGCTCGATGACGCCAACTGGTCGCCGAGTTGGTCGAACACGCAGCCGTATCGAATTGCGATCGCCAGCGGCCCGGTGCGCGATAAACTTGCCCACGAACTCACCGCACGGTTTGATGCCGGCATGAAGGCCATGGCCGGCGGCGTGTTGGGTAAGTTGAAAGCGTTCATTTCGCGCCAAGGCTTACCAGATGGTGATGTGAAGGTGGACTTTGAGTATCCGGAAGATTTATTGTCCCGCCGTCGCGCCACGGGCTTTGGGCTCTACAAATTGCTCGGCATCGAACGTGATGACCGCGCCGCGCGCAATGCGCAAATGCGCCGCAACTTTGAGTTCTTTGGCGCGCCGACGGTGGTGTTCGTTTTTGTACATAAAGGGCTCGGTGAGTTTTCCGCGCTAGACGCCGGTGTTTTTCTGCAAACCTTCATGCTTTCCGCCGAAGCGCACGGCCTCGCCACTTGTGCACAAGGCGCGCTCGCCACCTGGGCGGGGCCGGTGCGCGCTGCCTTTAATGTGCCAGCCGAATACAATTTGCTGTGTGGCATCTCGGTCGGCTTTGCCTCGGAGCATAAGGTGAACACCTTCAATCCGGGCCGCGCAGACATCGCGGACATGGTTGTACCGACACGCGAATCAAACACATAACGTCATCGGCATGGCGGCGCGTGAATCGACGCCACTTGCTGGCAACCACAGCCGGCATCACCACACTGCCTGCGAATGGATCAAACCTTGCGCACGCCGCGACCAAAGACAAGCTGTGTATCGGGGTGATCGTCACCGGGCGGCGCGGGAGTTCTGGCTCAACTTCGCAGCCTGATTGGAGACTACGACGACGGCTCTGGGGCAGAACCGAAGGACATGCTCGGCCCGTGATCGCGTGCGGGCGTCAAGGCGAGGCGGGTGAATGGTGATCCGGGCTGCGCTTGAATTGCTGCTTCAAGGGGGGATTCGGCGCCGTGCGGTGCACGCTTGCCTGTCCGAGGCACGGGGAATACGATGCCAGCTTGTGAGAAACATCGTTCGAAATCCCTATTCACCCGCGATCAAAGGACCGCCGATGTTCCTCTATTGAGCGGGGCGCTCATCGAGAGTTCACACAGCGCACATATGTCCCTACGGCAACCGTAGCGCCGAATCTCGCCTTCCACCGTGCGGACGCGGTAGCCAAGCGCGACGGCTATCTTGCATTGGTCAGCCCAAGCCGAATGTCGTGCTCAATCTGGTAACGTAGTGCATAAGTGAACGGCGGTATCTAGGGTTCTCCTTTAGTCTCAATAACCAAACGGTAGCGCAATGCTCGTTCCTCACCCCTAAGCATACGATCTGAGTACCGACAAGTCGAACGCGAATTTTCATTTTTGGCTGAAATGAGCCGTCGTTAAAGGTGTTTTAGTTAAATCAGGTGCGCCAATGAGGGTCTTGATGACGGGATCGTCGGGTCCGAAGGTAGGATCGATCGTCGCGGAACATCTTGCCGGCCAACATGAACTGGTGGGCGTGGATGCGGCTCCTGGTCGCCTCACCCGGCATGCGATTGATATCAACGATCTAAACGAGGCGGCTTGGCGACCTTTGCTTGAAGGGGTCGATGCGGTCATACACTTCGCAGCGTTACACGCCCCTGATCGAGAAACCCGCTCAAGAAGTGAATTCATTCAAACTAATGTGCGCGCAACTTCCTGCCTGCTTGAAGCGGCACGGTGTTGCGGGGTGCGACGATTCCTGCTGGCAAGCAGTACTTCGGTCTATGGTCGGGCCATGCGTCCGAGCGGTAATGAAGCCGTATGGGTTACCGAGGCGCTGGTAGCCGATGCCGAAGACATCTACGATGAAACCAAGCTCGCCGCTGAGCAGCTCTGCCGCGAGGCCTTTGCAGCAGACTTTACGACAGCCGCGCTGCGGTTTTCCCGATCATTCCCCGAGCCACTTCCGTCAATGGCACTCTACCGGCTCTATCGCGGCGTCGATGCTCGCGATGTCGCGCAGGCGTTTGCCAGCGGGCTTGAAGCGCAACTTCTCCAGTTTGAGGCACTCAACATATCCGCCGCTACGCCGTTTCTGCCAAGTGACTGTCAGACATTGCTTGCGGATGCGCCGGCAGTGCTTCAGCAGAGGTGTCCGGAGCTTGTCGCGGCCTTTACCCAACGCCAATGGGCTCTACCGCAATCCATTGACCGGGTATATGTGATTGATCGCGCCCGTAAAGTCCTCAACTACGCTCCTGCGTTTTCGTGGCGGCAGGTGCTGGCCTGAGTATTTCATGGGCCGCCCGCTGCTTCGAAGCAGGTTACCTTTGAACAAACGCATCTGCCCCGATTGGGGTGTCTCTGCTAGAATTAGCGGTTTGTCGCACACCTCGTTGGCCATCCAGCTAATGGCCAGTCGGATTACCAAGATTACGTTTCGGGAGATAACAACATGGCATCGTCGGGCACAATGTTTTTCTTCACCTTGGCTTGTGCACTTATTGCGCTCGCCTACGGTGCGATCCAAACAAAATGGATTTTGTCACAATCAGATGGCAATGAACGTATGCGGCAAATCGCCGCCGCCATCCAGGCTGGTGCAAAGGCTTACCTGAATCGGCAATACATGACGATTTCGATCGTTGGTGTGGTGTTGGCGGTTGCGATTCTGGTGTTGCTGGATTGGAAGACAGCACTCGGATTTGTGCTCGGCGCGGTAGCGTCTGGATTGGCTGGTTTCATCGGCATGAACGTCTCGGTTCGCGCCAACGTGCGCACGGCCGAAGCCGCACGTAACGGTATCAACCCGGCGCTTAACGTCGCCTTTAAAGGCGGTGCGATTACCGGTATGTTGGTTGTCGGCCTGGGGCTATTGTCCGTTGCTGGCTTCTACTACATGTTGGTTGGCAGTGCGGGTACCGGCGATAAGATGAGTGACATCGTCAAGCCGCTGATCGGTCTCGCATTTGGCTCCTCGCTCATTTCCATCTTTGCGCGTTTGGGCGGCGGCATTTTCACCAAAGGTGCCGACGTTGGTGCCGACCTTGTTGGTAAGGTCGAAGCAAATATTCCTGAAGATGACCCACGTAATCCGGCGGTGATCGCAGATAACGTAGGTGATAACGTCGGCGACTGTGCCGGTATGGCGGCTGACTTGTTCGAAACCTACGCGGTCACCATTATCGCGACGATGGTGTTGGGTGCATTGATGATTTCTTCGCCGCTGGTTGTCGGCAAGGTTGTGCTATACCCACTGGTGCTGGGTGGGTTCGCGATCATTGCCTCGATCATCGGCTGCGCGTTTGTTAAGACCAACGACGGCGGCAAGGTGATGAATGCGCTTTATCGCGGATTGGCAGTGGCCGGTGCGATTGCGCTCGTCGCTTTCTATCCATTGACTGAGTGGATCATGGGCGGTGTGGCCGGCGCTGGTTATGCAAAATACACCGTGATGAACCTGTGGCTTTGCTGCGTGGTTGGCCTGGTGTTAACCGCATTCCTGGTTTGGGTTACCGAGTACTACACGGGCACCCAATACGGTCCGGTCAAGTATGTTGCCGAAGCCTCAACCAAAGGACATGCAACAAACATCATTGCCGGCATTGGTGTTTCCATGCGCTCAACTGCTTGGCCAGTATTGGCGGTGTGTTTCTCGATTTATGCCGCATACGCACTTTGTGGCATCTACGGAATTGCCATTGCTGCAACCGCGATGTTGTCGATGGCGGGGATTGTGGTCGCGCTTGATGCTTATGGTCCGATCACCGACAACGCCGGCGGTATTGCGGAAATGTCGGAAATGCCGAAGTCGGTTCGCGAAGTCACCGACCCGCTTGACGCGGTTGGTAACACCACCAAGGCCGTCACCAAGGGGTATGCGATTGGCTCTGCTGGCTTGGCGGCCCTAGTTCTCTTCGCCGACTACACCTACAAGCTGACTGAGGCTGGATACAACCTGACATTCGACTTGTCGAACCCCGCCGTCATCATCGGCCTGTTTGCAGGAGGTATGATCCCTTATTTGTTTGGTGCCATGGCGATGGAGGCGGTTGGCCGTTGCGCAGGCTTGGTGGTGGAAGAAGTTCGCCGCCAGTTCCGCGAAATTAAGGGGATCATGGATGGCTCGGGCAAACCGGATTACTCCCGTGCGGTCGATTTGCTGACCAAGGGTGCCATCAAAGAAATGATCATCCCGTCGCTGCTCCCGGTGGTGGCACCAATTCTGGTCGTGCTGATCGTTGGCGGTTTGATGGGCAAAGAAGCCGGTATCCAAGCGCTTGGCGGCATGCTGATGGGCACTATCGTGACCGGCTTGTTCGTAGCCATTTCGATGTGTACTGGTGGAGGTGCTTGGGACAACGCCAAGAAGTACATCGAAGAGGGTAATCACGGTGGCAAGGGATCCGATGCGCATAAGGCAGCCGTAACCGGCGATACAGTCGGCGACCCTTACAAAGACACCGCAGGTCCTGCCGTGAATCCATTGATCAAGATTATCAACATCGTGGCGCTGATGATCGTGCCATTGTTTGGTACTGCGGTCGTTGCGACCAGCGCGCCACTCGCGCCGGTGAAGATGGAGCAAAAGGCTGCTCCGGCCGCCGCACCGGTCGCGCCAACTACCCCACCAGTTGCTGCTCCCGCAGCCGCTCCTACAGTTACACCCGCGCCCGCAACGCCTGCGACGGCAACGGAGGTACCGAAGAAATAGGTTGCTCTGCTCCGGCCTGCGTGATGCAGGCCGGTTGCCATTTAGAAAAGCGGGGCCGGCCAAAAAGGTGCGGCGGGTGTGTTTTTGTGTGTTTTATTTAAAAAAGATGAAACATTAACCAAAGGAGGGGAGGGGCCACCGATAGCGGCGCCG
>JBEILF010000011.1:0-32478 GCA_040379385.1 Burkholderiales bacterium
GACCATTCTTGCGGCCGCAGAAACTCACGCCGTGGCCAATAAATGGGCCGTGTGTATCAGCGTGGTCGATGATGGCGGACATTTGCTGGGCTTCTTGCGACTCGATGGGTCGGCACCTGCAAGTGTGGAAATTTCACAGGGTAAGGCTTATAGCGCAGCGGTCAGGCGGCGGCCAACCAAGGGTGACGAAGAGATGGTGAACAACGGGCGGTTTTCCGCGCTGTCCATGCCGGGCATCACGTTTCTTGAGGGCGGCGTGCCCATCATCACCAATGGCGAGACGATTGGTGCCGTCGGCGTATCGGGGGTGAAGTCCTCCGAAGATGCAGAAGTGGCCGCGGCGGGGATCGCCGCGCTCGGTATCTAGTCGAGCGTACAACGTGGCGCTCAGCTGCCCGAGTTGCAAGGATTTGATGGCGGCGACGGTGTTTCGTACGCACGTCGATACCGCATTGGAAGTGGATATTTGTTGGGCTTGTCATCTGATTTGGTTTGATAACCTTGAGAGTGTGTCGATGTCGCCGCAATCGGTCATCGATCTGTTCAAACGCATCCATTCCCATCGGAATGAACCCCGTCGATTGGTGTCGTTGACTGGTGAATGTCCGGTCTGTCGGGACAAACTGGTGCAGTCGTTTGATGTCACGCGCGCTGGCCGGTTCCAGTATCACCGCTGCCCCAATGGGCATGGGCGGCTGATCACCTTTGTTCAGTTTCTACGCGAAAAGCAGTTCATTCGCGCCCTCAGCCCGGCCGAGCGCCGAACCCTGTCTGCACAGGTCAAACAAATTCGCTGTTCCAGCTGTGGGGCCGGTGTTGACGTTGAGCACCACGCGGCGTGCAGCCACTGCGGCGCACCGGTGGCAGTGCTCGATGAACTGGCCGTTACCAAGGCGCTCGAGGCGCTGGAGGCGCGTGCGGTACGTCGTACTAGCTCCATCGTGGAAGTGAGCCCGAGGCCGGCTGACCGACCCGCAGGCGCGACGTCAGCGCCGTCGTATACCCCCGCTTATTCAGAGCCACTGGCGACTACAGAGTTGGTTGATTTGGTCCTTACCGGCGTGGCGGCGATTCTGGCGGCAACACGCGAATAAGAGTAAACATAGATGAACCTATACGTCGTGACAGGGACGACCAAAGGGCTGGGACGCGCTTTGGCCACTGAACTGAGTACCGATAACAACAACATGGTGGTCGAGCTGGGGCGGGCAGTTTCGGGCAAAAATGGCCCAAAAACCTCTATTCATGCGGACTTTGGCGATGTTTTTTCGACCGAACGTGCGCTCGCGGAACTTGCTACCCTGTTGGATGGCAAATGCTTTCACCGTGCGGTACTCATTAACAACGCCGGTGTGGTGAGCCCAGTCGCGCGCTTTGATCGGATTGATGCCCAGGCGCTGCAACACAACATGTCGGTGAATATTGTCGCACCCATACTCGTCGCGAAGGCATTTGCGAATCTGACCCGTGATAAAGCTGAATCGCGATTGGTGGTGAATGTTTCCTCTGGCGCGGCGAAACGCCCGGTGCGAGGCTGGGCCGCTTACTGCGCTGCGAAGGCTGGGTTGGAAATGGCCACACGCGTGATGGCGGAAGAAGCGCGCGAATCGGATCCGACCCTCTCCATCTGTTCGTTGGCGCCGGGCGTCGTGGACACACCGATGCAGGCGGTCATTCGAGAGACTACGTTAGAAAGTTTCCCGGAGCGGGAAAGGTTTCGACAAATGAAAGAAATTGGTGTTCTGCGTGATGCGTTGGCAGTCGCGCGAGATATCATTTCACTTTGCGACACCGAGCGCCTCGCAAACGGTGGCAACTACGACATTCGCGAACTCCTTCATGCCTAAAACTAAATCTGCCTCTGGCGCTAAGGTGCCTAAAGCGCCCAAAGCAAAATCCGCCACTGCTAAGTCGGCCAAGCCTGTTACCAAGCACACCAAGCTGCATTACTGTGACCTCAGCGATTGTCAGGGTATCTGCTGTAGTGACGGTGCGTTTTTGCGACCTGAAGAAGTACGACGGGTGCACAAACTCGTGGAAAAGTATCCTGAACACTTTGCCCATTTGCCACCCGACTACATCGTCGATGAGGAGTGGGCGCATGGTGTGGGAAAAAAAACCAACGTGCGGAAATTTCGCTATCGCAGCAAACCCAAGCACTTCAAACATACCAAGTGTGTATTCGCGGAGAGTGATGGCAAGTGTTCATTCCAAACGCTAGCCATCAAACAAGGTGTGCACAAATGGAAGTACAAGCCGATGGGCTGTTGGTTATTCCCTCTGGAGAGCGACGAGAAAGGGTTGGTTTCGCCACCGCGCACGCGCAAAGACGACCCAAACAATCTTGGTCGGGATTATCCCGGCTTTGCCACTTTTACCCCTTGCGGAAAGCACTCGGAAAACGGCAAGGTGTGGTGGATCGCATTGAAGGAAGAAGTGGCTGAATACAAGAAGGCTTGCCCCTAACGCCACTTCGCGTTGATTGGTTCGGCCCATTCAGCATAAGGCGGTATACGCTAACACGATAATGACAGAGTCCAACGATCCGCTCACCAATATGCAGCAGGCACTACAAGCGGCTGAGGGCAAGCTTGAGCGTATCGTTGAGGCATTTGATCACCTCGATTGCGGGGTTTTTTTATACGACGCTGATGATCGTCTGGTGTTTTGTAATGCTCGGGCGCGCGAAATCTATCAGGGCATAAATGATCTACTTGTCCCGGGGATGGATTACGAAACCTTGTTGCGTGAGTTCTACCGTCGCGATTTGTATTTAGAGCGGGAGTTCTCAGAAGACGAATGGGTGGTGGAACGAATTCAACGGCATTGTCGTAATGAGCCGAGCGAGTTTGAAGTGAAGATGCGCTCCGGACGTTGGTTTCTGGTTTCTGACCGCAAGACTGCCGACGGTGGGATCATCGGTTTTCGCTTTGATATTACCGCGCGAAAAGAGGCGGAGTTCGCCCTTGCGGAAAGTGAACAGCGGCTACGAAGCCTACTTAATTTATCGGCGGACTGGTATTGGGAGCAGGATGCCAGCTACCGCTTCACGCATATCTCAAGCGGTATGATGCGCGCGACGGGAATCGCAGCCGAGCAACGGTATGGCAAAGCTCGATGGGAGATACCATACCTAGGCATTACCGCCGAACAGATGGAGGCGCATCGCCTGCATGTAGAAGCGCGCCAGCCTTTCCGAGAGTTTGAGTATGCCTATGTCCCCCCCGGCGGGGATATTACTTGGGTCTGCGTGTCAGGTGAGCCGATTTTCGATGCGGGCGGTACGTTCATCGGCTACCGCGGTGTCGGCACAAACATCACCGAGAAGAAACGTATCGAGTCTCAGGTTCGAGCGTTGGCCGAGATCGACTGTTTGACTGGTTTGCCCAACCGCATGCTGCTTGGCGCGCGGTTTGAGTTTGCGACCCGACAGGCGACCCGAAACAACGACGGTATTGCATTGTTGTTCGTCGATCTTGATCGATTCAAAGTGATCAATGACTCTTTAGGGCATCAAGTCGGCGACCGCATCCTTGTCGAGTCTGCGACGCGCCTGCTGAGCGCAACGCGCTCGACCGACACGGTGGCTAGACTAGGGGGAGATGAATTTGTCATATTGCTGCCGGGTGCGACGGCAGAAAATGATATTGCCAATCTGGCGGACACACTGGTGCACGCAATGTCACAGCCACACGATATCGATGGTCATGAGCTGACAATTACGTCGTCGATTGGTATTGCCGTCTGGCCGATGGATGGGAGCGACCTGACGGCACTGCTTAAACATGCCGACGTCGCCATGTTTCATGCCAAGTCAATCGGACGCAATCAGTACAGCTTCTTCCGGCAAGAAATGAATGAGAGGGTCAACGAGCATCTGGCCATCGAGACAGCGTTGCGACGTGCAATAGATCGGAACGAACTGTCGCTCGTGTATCAGCCGATTTTTTCGATCCCCGATAAACAGGTCATCGGTGCGGAAGCGCTGCTGCGCTGGCACAGTGAGGCTTTGGGAGAGATATCGCCAACGCGTTTTATTGCCATCGCCGAGGACAGCGGCCTCATCATGCCAATCGGCGAGTGGGTGATAAAAGAAGCGTGTGCGCAACTAGCGCGATGGCGGGCGCATGGTCTCGCGAACTTCCCGATTGCTGTCAATGTCTCCGCTGTCCAGTGGAAGACGCCGCGTCTTCTCGATAGTTTACAAGCCGCATTGATCGCCAATGATTTGACACCAGCCGATATTGAACTTGAGTTGACAGAGACCGCCTTGCTGGGTGACAGGGAAAGTACGCAAAATCTTCTCGAGCGCGTCGGTGAGGCGGGGTTCAGATTGGTTATTGATGATTTTGGTACCGGATACTCGAACCTGACGCGTCTAAAGCCATTCTTCGTTACCAAGCTCAAGATCGACCAATCGTTTATTCGAGACAGCACGACCGATATAGACGATGCCGCGATAGTGCGGGGTATCATCGGCCTGGCTAGGAGTCTAGGATTGCGTGTGGTAGCAGAAGGCATCGAGCACCCGGCGCAACTTGATTTCCTGCTTGCCGCTGGCTGTAGCGAGGCGCAGGGATTTTTGCTGGCAAAACCACTGTCGGCTGCGGCATTTAAGGAGCGCTACTAGGAACATGACAACATGGCTATCTACAAACTTCAAGTACAGGATGATGACGCCAGTCCGGACGTATGGCGGGATGTGAGGGCGGATGACGGCTCGCTGTATACCTTTGCCAGAGAATCCGATGCGCGTGAAAAACTCGCCATCCTTTTCCCGGTGTTGGTCAAACTGGAACAATTTCATGCAGATCGCAAACGTACACGCGTGGTCATCATGAACCCCTACGCTGATGTTGATGAGGAGAAAGAACAGTAACTATGGAATACAGAAGAGTTGGTCGCGCCGGTGTAAGGGTGTCATTGCTATCGTTGGGGTCATGGGTGACCTACGGCAATCAGGTCGATGAAAAAGCCTCCGTGGAACTGATGGCAGCTGCGCGCGACCACGGCGTCAATTTTTTTGATAACGCCGAAGTGTATGCGGCGGGGAAATCCGAAGAGCTGATGGGTGTCTCGCTCAAGAAATTGAGCTGGGATCGTCTTACTTACATGGTCTCCACAAAATTTTTTTGGGGCCTGCCCGCAAAGTTCGGCGAAGGCATCAATGAACGCAATACTTTGAACCGCAAGTATTTGCTTAACGCCATTGATCAGTCACTAAAAAGACTACAGCTTGAGTATGTTGATATCGTCTATTGTCATCGCGCCGACCCGAATACACCATTGGAAGAAACGGTGTTCGCGATGCACGATATTGTCGCTAGCGGAAAGGCGGTTTACTGGGGAACCTCGGAGTGGAGTGCGGTCGACATCATGGGCGCATGGCAGATCGCGGAAAAACACCATCTGCACAAACCGATTGTCGAGCAACCCGAATACAACCTCTTTCATCGTAATAAGGTGGAGAAAGAGTTTGCACGGCTCTACGGCGAAATCGGCACTGGCCTCACCACCTGGAGTCCACTCGCCTCCGGCCTGCTAACCGGCAAGTACGCCAACGGCATTCCATCTGATTCACGCGGCAGTTTGAAAGTAATGGCGTGGATGCAAGATCGTCTGACCGATGAAACGCGCAACGAGGCTGTTGCCAAGCTTGGCAAAATTGCAGCGGACTTAGACTGTACTACTGCGCAACTGGCGATTGCCTGGTGCGCAAAGAACCCATATGTGTCGACAGTGATCACCGGTGCTTCGCGTGTTTCTCAGTTGCGCGAAAACATGAAAGCGCTCGAGGTGTTGCCAAAGTTGACCCCAGAAGTGATGATAGCGATTGCGCAGATCACTGAAGGGCTGGCCGACTAATCTATGCAGAGCAAAAAAGTCTCGGTCGGTAATCTGCGCTCTATCAGCTACGACGCTGCGAAACGTGTGCTGGTGGTGGAGCAATCGAGCGGCACCTTTGAGTACGCCAACGTCTCACCGGAAGTGTGGCGGCGCTTTTCCACCGCATCTTCGCTATTGAGCTTCTTCAAAGATACGATTGAAGAGGACTACCAAAAGCGGCGAATCAAATAACGAAACTCTAGCAAGGGCGGGCGCTCCCAGGGCAAAATGCCGGAAACCGCCCGCCGGTCGGATAGTTTTGGTCTTCCGCGATTCGCGGCTTAGGCAATCGCCCGATACGCCGGTAGAGTCAAGAACTCTTCGTACTCGTCATTCATGATGAGCGCTTCAAACATGGCAGCCCCCTGCGCATATTTACCCGCCGCAAAGGCGGCTTCGCCAACGATGCCAGACGTGTTGGTAAGTTCATCGGCGATGAGCGTTTTCACCATGTCTTTGGTGACCTTTCGACCATCGCTGAGCACGCCTTTGGGGGAGCGTATCCACTGCCAAACTTGTGAACGCGAAATCTCGGCGGTGGCGGCGTCTTCCATGAGGTTAAAGATCGGCACACAGCCGTTGCCATCCAACCACGAGCCGACATACTGAATGCCAACTTGAATGTTGTTGCGGAGCCCGGCTTCCGTGATCGGTGCTTCAGGACGGAAGTCGAGTAAGTCGCTCGCGCCGTAGTTAATATCTTCGCGTTGACGATGAATCTGGTTTGGTGTCTTCATGTGCTCATCAAACACCGCCTTTGCAATCCCCACCAAGCCCGGGTGCGCCACCCAAGTGCCGTCACAACCGTCGGTGACTTCACGAAGTTTGTCGAGGCGCACTTTTTCCATCGCAGCCGCGTTGGCAATCTCGTCGTTCTTAATGGGTATCTGAGCGGCCATCCCGCCCATCGCAAATGTACCGCGTTTGTGGCACACCTTCACTAGCGACAGTGCGTAAGCACGCAAGAATGGGGCGAGCATCGTCACTTGGCTGCGGTCAGCCAAACAGAACTCTTTGTTCAGACGGAATTTCTTGATGGCCGAAAAGATGTAATCCCAGCGACCGATGTTGAGACCAGCCGAATGATCACGTAGCTCATACAAAATTTCATCCATCTCAAAGGCGGCAACAATGGTTTCAATGAGTACGGTGCCTTTAATTGAGCCTTGCGGAATGCCGAGGTCAGTTTGCGCGGCGACAAAAATATCGTTCCACAATCGTGCTTCCAAGTGTGACTCCATCTTTGGAAGGTAAAAATACACGCCGCTGCCACGCGCAAGCAGAGGCTTGGCGTTGTGAAAAAAGTACATCGCAAAGTCAAATATGCCGCCTGAGACGACCGCACCGTCGAGCGTGATGTGTTTCTCATCAAGGTGCCAGCCCCGTGGACGCGGGAACAGTACGGCAGGGTTGTCATTCAGCTTATAAGACTTCTCGCCCTGCTGGAAGGCGATGGTACGTAAGTTTGCGTCACGTAGATTGATCTGACCTTCAATCATGTTTTCCCAAGTGGGGCAATTGGCGTCCTCGAAATCCGCCATGAAAGTATTGGCACCGGAGTTCAATGCGTTGATGACCATCTTTCGATCAGTCGGGCCGGTGATCTCGACGCGGCGATCTTGGATGTCCGCCGGACACGCGGCAACGTGCCAATTGCCCTCGCGAATGTGTTTGGTGTCAGGTAAAAAATCTGGCAACACACCCGCATCAAACTGCTGTTGGCGAAGCGCTCGCGCCGCCAGTAACTGTTGGCGGCGCGGCTCAAAAGTGCGCGCGAGTTTTACAAAAAAATTTAGCGCCTCGGGAGTCAGAATGGACGCATAGTCTTGGGTAATCGGGGCGCTAATGGTGAGTCCGGCAGGCAGGTTGTAAGAGGTGTCCATGGGGGATCCTTGTGGCGCGGATTGGTGGGTGAGGCTTGCGGCAGTGATGGCAACCATTTCCAATTTCAATAGTTGTGGCTAGATATTGAGCAAGAAAAGTAGAAGTGTATTACGATACCGATAATTACGGAATAAGTAATAAAACATAAGCATTTAATACTTTGCTGGCGAAAGCGTGCTGACGCGAGCAGATACCTGACCTTCTAAGAGCCGAACAGCATGGATCGATTTAAGGCATTGCAAACATTTCTGGATGTTGCCAAGACGCAAAGTCTTTCGGCCGTTGCCCGCGAGGAAGGTGTTACCCCGGCGATGGTCGGGAGGCGCGTTGATCAGTTGGAAGCAAGAATTGGTGTAAAACTTTTTAAGCGCTCGACACGCAAGATTACGCTCACCCCTGAGGGAGCTGCCTTTTATGAGAGTGTGCGAGATTTCATCACTGATCTGAATGCTGCCGAGGAAGCGATTGCAGTTGGCGCAAAAAACGCTACCGGTAGATTAATTGTTTCTGCGCCAACCGCATTTGGCCGGAAACATGTTGCGCCGCACGTCCCGGCGTTTCTCGCACAAAATCCCAACCTGACGATGACTCTACATCTGTCCGAGCGCCTCGTTGACTTAAAGAACGAGCGGGTCGATCTGGCAATTCGTATTGCCGATCTAAAAAACGCAGATTTCATCGCCGTGAAACTGGCGCGGAATCATCGCGTGGTGGTTGGGTCGCCTAGCTACATAAAGCGTGTAGGGAAACCGCAATCTCTCACAGACTTGGAGCGTCATAACTGTTTGGTCACTTCCTCCGAAGACGGACTCGCCGACATCTGGCATTTTCAGAACAATGGAGAGTCACAGCGGATCAAAGTGGCCGGTAACTTGCACTGCAACGATGGTGGTGTGCTGACCAAGTGGGCATTGGCCGGGCAAGGGTTGGCGTGGCGAAGCGCTTGGGAAGTCTCGGATGAAATTGAGCACGGTAGGCTGATTGAGGTGTTGCCGAAATTCTCGGCACCGGGCAATGACATCTACGCGGTCTACCCAGACCGCAAGTTCCTGCCGGCAAAGGTGAGACTTTTTATCGAATTTCTCAAGCAGACATTTGGCAACCCGCCATATTGGGAGTCAATGCGCTAGCCCAAACATCGCGGCTTGCCGAAGACGCCGGTTGCTTACTGTTGAGACACTCTCGGCGCACGCTCGTCAGTTCTCGGCTGAGCTGCCCTCGTGTCAGTATGCGACGCTCTGCCATCAGCCGTAAGATTGCGCGCTGAGGGCTTGTCTTCGCGCGGCTCCCTAGGCTTGCCGATGGTGGCGACAGGGCTTTGAATCTGCACCGGGGCGTTTCGGTTTGTCTCCTCGCGAGGAGCATTGACGACGGTGCCCTCGGTCCTCGGTGTTCTCGGCTCGACTCCGCGCGATTCGCCGCGTATCTCTCGTTCGCTGCGTTCCACGCCGTCGGTCCGCGCAATTCGTTCGCGCCGTTGCATTTCACGTGGCATCGGCGGGCTATCGGTAAGTGGGCTCCGTTCGGTGCCCTGTGACGGACTCGTCGTGATCGAGTAGCCGGAACTTGAGGATGCCGATTGGGCAGCATCAGCGATAGGCGCGGACGATAATGGCAACGTGGAGGTAGAAGAGCTCGCCGCTCGCGGATTGGGCTTTGGACGAGCGACGGGCATGACCGGCTCCCCCGCATTTGAGGGCGGCGGCGTGATATCTAGCGAACCTGGCTTGGCGGGAAGCATCGGCACAACTGGAGTGCCGGGCACCGGGATTGAAGCCGGCTGAACGGGTTGTTGCATCGTTTGCGCACCCACCTGCGACCGAGGGGTTTCACCATAGACCCACGTCGGACGACGTACGCTAGGCGCCTCGCCGAGCACGGCGGTCGGTGGTGGTAGTGCGCTCGTTGGTGGTTGTGTAGGTGCCGAAGGTGGACTGATCAGAACCCACGTCGGTGAGTTGCCCCGAGCAGGATCCATTGGATCGGGCGCGGGCTTCACCATACGTCCGGTTGAACCACTGTTTATCGTCGCTGAGCGCCACACGGGTTCGCCACGCACCACGACGTTTTGATTCACCATTGTTCCTCCCGCACCTTGATTTTGATACTGCGTTGACCCGGTGACGATGGTGTTGTTGGTGATGTAGTTAATGTTTCGGATGTAGGTCGTGCTGGTTGTGTAGGCGGGGATAAAGTGCTCTCGAGGTGCGAGGGGAAACCAGCCGATTGGCTTACCCACAGCAATCGAAATATGGGTATTGCCACTACCGTACCAGCCGACCAGCGCCGGCGCATAAACCGGGCGGTGGTGATATCGACCAGGTGCCCAATACCAACGGGTTCGGATCTGTACCCAGCGCCCATAGTGGAAGGGGGCAAAGCCCCAAGGTGCTTCGTCGATCCAGGTCCATCCCCAAGGGCGTACGTATGACCAGGAGCCATAGCGGTAAGGCACCCATCCCGCAGCGACGACGCGCGGCGTCCACAGTCGACCATACTCTGGTTCGTCAATCCAATCGCCATGTGAATCAAGTTCCTCGTAACCGGTCATGTATGGCGAGACGATACGTTCGGATGCGTAACGTTGATGCGCCTCATCCCAACGCAGATCGCGACTCTCTGCCCAGCGATCAAGCGCGAACTCGCTTGCAGGGTCAAACGAAAAAGTCGTCGCGCCGCCGGAGGTGCTCAAACGTAACGATTTACCGGTTTCGACCTTGACTCGCGCGCTGCCATTGTCGAAGCTCGCCTGACCAGCATAGACAGAGATGCGTGTCTCGTTGCGGCCTTGAATTGACTCCAGACGATATCGACCGCTTTGCTCAAGTGTCCAGGTGCCACTGTCGGTCTCTATGCGGAATTGATCGCGGTAGGTTTCATCCGTGCCGGGTCGGTGGGCGTAAGCTCGCACACGAATGTTGATGTTGCCACGCTGCAAGTACAGACTGGTGTGGACGTCATCGATTGCAATGAAATCGAGCATCGTGTCCGCGTCCAACCTGACTGCCGAGGCTCCCAGACGCACCTCAGCGCGGCTTGTGCCATTCGTCCACACGGAGTTCTTGCTCGTGACCGGAAAATTCATGCGTGCTTTTCGCCAGCCCTGCTCCCGGTCGGCAAAGAAGGAAACGTCACCATCGATGAAGCCGATTCGTCCAACTCTCGAAGGGGGCGGGGTGGGGTCAGCGCTTACCGCAAATGACGACATCGCCAAGATTAGTGTGGCCAACGTCAGTCCCGCCGATGCGACGACTCTGCGGGCGGTTGCGGGCGTAGATGTTAAAAGAGATGTTGCGCTGCGGAAACGCATTTCGACTCCGGCGAATTTGTCTCTTCGAGGGGGGCTAAAGAGACGTGGTTGGCAGGTAAACAATGTTAGTTAATGCAAAACGCCATGGCACCGCGTGTCGTTGACACCACCCATGCCACTCAGCGACCAACGCGCGTTGCGAAAATTGGCGGTAAAGCGGCCATGAAGAACGCCTATTTCACGCGAACATAGTTACAGGTTTCATAAAGCGCTGCCAAGACAAGTGTCTGTCGCAAGCGTGCCACGGCGATTCGCTGATGTGTCACCCTGCGTTGGTGGATGCTACAGCACTGGCAGTTGGAAGAGTATGGACAAACAGACAGTCTTTACGAAAACAGCCAAAGGCCTCGCTCAGGTCGAGCGGAAGACCCAGTCGTTGTCACGCCAAGTGACGAACGTCCTCCGGCCAATTGATGGTCGGACATCTGTATGTTGTCGGATAGGGTTAGCCTTGGAGTTCCGGCGCTCGAAAAGTATTTGATACAGTTAGGGAAGGACGGGCTAATCAAGGTCGTCGACACCAGAGTCGAACAACCGTTGCAGAAGAGCGTGTAGCGCGCGAACCTGTTGAAGCCACAATATACGCAGACAAACGAGGAGAAGAGGTATATCGACTGGCGCAGGTCACGCGTCTGAAGGAACTCATCGAGCAGGCGAAGCGCAGCGCGAATCAGCAGACAGAGGCGGTCGATGGAAACCTTTGTCAATTTGAACAGTCCGCCGCCGGAATGCGAGGTACGACTTTGGGTGGTAGATTTTGCGGCGCGTAATTGGACGCCGCCGCTGGGGCGCGAGATTCCATTTGCTTCGTTATCGGCGCAAGCAAGCTGGTCCGGTGAAGAGATTTTTTTCCGGAAATGGGAGCGAATTTACTCGAAGCCGCAGCGACGGGAAACTTGCGGGTCACGCTATCATCGGCACCCACTGCCAAAGGCCTGTTGCTCGCGCAGTCAGAGTTCGAGGTTGCGGGGGAAGTGCCGCCGTCGGCCAAGGCGCGCTTAGCGGCAAGATAATCGCCAAAATCCGCTCGAATGTGGCGCAAGATCGCGCCGTGTTTAGTCTAGGCGGCAACGTTGTGCGGTCCATCTTGCAACGCGCCGGCTGATGATTGATTGGCGGTGCGTTGCCGCCATCTTGGAAATGGCGCTTTCGCCGATACAATACGTGGGTGAATACGTCGAGATCTTCAAAGTCATCGCCTTCCGCCGCCCGTCGCGGCACCGACCAACCCACCGCAGCCGCCGCGACGCCGACCTCAGCGCTGGTGCCCAGTCGCAGCCTAAAAAAGCTTTTCTCGTTGCTGAGGTTTTTGCTGCCGTATAAATGGCGGCTCGTATGGGCGTTGGTTGCTTTGGGGGTGGCCGCTTCGACGGTATTGTTGATCGGCCAGGGCTTAAAACACGTCATCGACGAAGGCTTCTCCGCGCAGAACACGGCTACGCTGGATTCAACGTTGTTTGCTTTGTGTGGCATGCTGCTGGTGCTGGGCGCATCGACGTATATTCGTTACTATTTGATGACGTGGATCGGCCAGCGATTCGTGGCGGATGTTCGACGCGCGGTGTTTGATCATTTGTTGGTGTTGTCGCCGAGTTTTTATGAACGTACGCGGACCGGCGAGGTCATCTCGCGCTTAACCAACGATACTGCAGCAATTGAGAACGTTGTCGGTGGCGTGTTCTCGTTTGCGTTGAGAAATATGGTCCTGCTGATCGGCGGGCTGGTGATGATGTTTGTAACCAGTGTGAAGCTGTCAGTATTGGTTGTGTGTGTCATTCCGCTGGTGATGGCACCGATTGTACTGCTCGGAAGACGCGTACGAAAACTCTCGCGGGAAGCGACCGACCGTGTTGCCGATGCAAGTGCGTATGTCGACGAGACGTTGCACGAGGTGCGGACGGTGCAGGCCTACGTCCACGAAGCGGTTGACCGCGCATCATTCGCCAAATATGCCGAAGCAATTTTTCAGGTCGGCGAGAGAAAAGCGCGCATTCAAGGTGCCTTAATCGCCGCAGTGATCGTGCTGGCGTTTGGTGCCATCGGCGGGATATTGTGGGTGGGCGGTCGCGATGTCATTCAGGGGCTGCTCTCACCCGGCGCGTTATCTGCATTTGTGTTCTACGCGATCATTGTCGCAAATGCCAGCGCGGCGGTATCCGAAATGTACGGTGAGTTGATGCGCGCGGCAGGTTCCTCAGAGCGTTTGAGCGAGTTGCTCGAGACTAAGCCTGAGGTCGCCGAACCCATGCGACCAGTGCCCATTGCTGATGTTGTCGACGTTAAAACCGCTGCGGTACAGACAACAACGAAGGTGCGACCTAACAGTGGCCACATTTTTCTGGATGACGTGACATTCCATTATCCTTCGCGCCCGGACACCCCTGCGCTTGCTCACTTTACTTGTGAAATCGCCCCTGGTGAAGTCGTGGCGCTCGTGGGCCCAAGCGGCGCGGGAAAAACTACCGTGTTCCAGATGTTGCTGCGCTTCTACGATCCGCAATCTGGCTCGGTCAAACTGAACGGCGTTGATATCCGCCAGGCGGCGATCAAGGATGTTCGTAGACACATCGCGTTGGTTAGTCAAGATCCTGTTATCTTCGCGGCAAGTGTTACCGATAATGTGCGTTACGGAAATCTGGACGCAAGTGATGCCGAGGTGCGGGCTGCTTGTGATGCCGCTTACGCCACCGAATTCATCGAGACACTACCAAACGGTTTTGACACCTATCTCGGTGAGCGTGGGGTGCGATTATCGGGGGGGCAACGTCAACGTGTTGCCATCGCACGCGCGTTCCTCGCTGATCGCAGCGTGTTGTTGTTGGATGAGGCAACCTCCGCGTTGGACGCAGAATCCGAGAGGATAGTGCAGCTGGCCATGGATAAACTAATGCAAGGCCGTACCACACTGATCATTGCTCACCGGCTGGCGACGGTAAAGTCGGCCAACCGTCTGATCGTAATGGATCAGGGCCGCATTGTCAGCAGCGGCACACACAACGACCTAGTGGTCGAAGCGGGACTATACGCGCGCCTCGCGTCACTACAGTTCGCCACGTAGAAGAATCCAAAACTCGCCATTTGGCGGGCGTCCCCAGACTTTTTGGGCTCAAGACGCCGGTCGATAGGCTAGTTTGGTGGGAGGCGGCGGCCATAGGCATGTGTCCGTATCCATCTTGAGCAGTCGCACGGTCGGTTGGGGAGGTTGCGACAAAACCCGTAAAATCTACAGGGTTCGCCGCGTTTGTGGCGACCCGCTTAAATTGTCTCCTCCACGCCGAGCAGAATCTACAACATGCCAGATGACACCGTTAAAGATCCGCCAAAAGTAGTCGCTGCGCCGATCATCTATCGCCATGAGTGGAATAGTCATCTGTTATCCATCCGTATTGCACGTGATCCTGGTTACCAATTTGCGCCGGGACAGTTTGCACGCATCGGTCTTGCCGATGGTAATGGCGAAACAACGTGGCGGGCGTACTCGATCGTCTCTGCGCCCCATGAGCCGTTTCTTGAATTTTTCTTGGTGATACTTCCAGGCGGAAAATTTTCGGCTCGTGTCGCAAAGCTTGCTATCGGTGAGAAAATTCTGTTGGAAAAACTTTCCCAAGGCTTTCTCACGCTTGACAGATTTCGCGACGGTGCGGACCTATGGTTGATTGGTACTGGCACCGGTTTGGCACCTTATATCTCGATGCTGCGTGAACCGACGACGTGGAAAAGATTCCAAAATATTGTCATCGCATTGTCAGTGCGCGAAGAGCGAGATCTTGCCTACGTCGATGAGATTGAGACACTTGCCTTGAGCCGTACCGCAGGCGAAGCGAAACTACATTTTGTGAAGTCGCTCACCCGTGACCAAGCGGCGACACCGGCGTCGAACATTCTGCGTGGCCGCCTGACGACGTTGACGGAATCTGGCGAGTTGGAGGCAAACGCGGAGCTTGCCTTTGATCTAGACCGCTCACGCTTCATGTTGTGCGGCAATCCAGAGATGGTCGAGGCGATGCGAGCTATCCTTAAAGCGCGCGGTTTTGCCATGAATCGACGGCTCACCCCAGGCCACATCATTGTCGAAAACTACTGGTAACGCATCGCTGGCAGACGACATCACGGCTTGATCGGCTTTCCGCCAGCAGTTCCGTGTTGGGTCGTGTTACCTTCCGGCTGCGTTCAATTTCTAACCAAAACCCAACGTGAAAAACGAATCTACGCGAATTATTCTGCGCAGTACATTCATGCAGGTGCAGAACACGGCCATTTGGCTGGGCTGGACATCGTTCATGGCGGCCTCCTCAATGTTGCTTACACTGATTGCCGCCGCCAGTGAACTGTCCGCACGCATCGTGCCACCGGTACGTACTGTCACCGAAACCCACTTTGGCGTTGAGGTGGCCGACCCATATCGTTACATGGAGGACGTGGCTAACCCAGAAGTCATTCACTTCATGCGTAGCGAAAGTGCGTACACTCGCAGCATCATTGATGCAATTCCAGGCCGTGCGCAACTGGAAAGCCGCATCAATGAACTGTCTCAAGCCAACACGACCATATATGGAGTGCAGCTTACTGGGCCGGACAAAGCGCCGCGTATTTTTTACTACCGCCTCGCCGCGGGCATGAACGCTCGAACGCTCTACGTACGCGATGGCCTGCGTGGTGCGGAGCGGCTTGTGTTTGATCCCACCAGCCTTGCCAAAGACGGTCGACGATACGCAATTGATGAATTCCGTGCATCCCCAGACGGTCGATATGTTGTTGTTGCATTGGCAGCTGGTGGCTCCGAAGAGACCACCATTCGCATTGTCGAAGTGACCTCCACAGGTACCAGGGATACTGGCGTCGAAATCGACCGCATCGGCTTTGCCGATAAAACGTCGTGGGCTGCAGACGGGCGCAGTTTCTTTTACAACCGCTTGCCACCGCAAAAACCGGGTGAAGCACGCAATCGTTATCTAAACAGTCGCGCGTTTCGTCATGTTATCGGTCGTCCGGTCGGACGTGACGAGCTGCTATTTGGCAATGAGCATGACGTACGCGGCGCTGGCTTGCAGCTGGCAGATATTGATATTCCGAGTGTGCAACTGTCACCCGATGGCAAGATGCTGATTGGGCGCGTGGAGCATGGTGAGGCGCGAGAAATCAGTGTCTTTACCGCGAGTGCGGCACAGATTGGCAGCGAAGTCGCGTGGCGTCGCATCATCCAGCCTGCGGACGGGGTCACCTCCTTTGCGCTACACAACCAAGCAATTTACCTGCTGACAAAAAAGAATGCACCGCGCTTCAAAATTGTTCGCATGGGAATCAACAGCGCAAATTATGCAAACGCGACGACCATCGTTCCACAGGGTGATACGGTCGTCGCACAAATTGAAGTGGCGCAGGATGCTCTCTACATCCGCGAACTGTTTGGTGGGGTTGATCGGTTACAGCGGCTAAATTTCTCAAACAGCGTTTTCTCGGGCGGCAAGCTTGAGTATGTGCGTCTGCCATTTGATGTGTCTATCCGCCAGTTGATCACCAGTCCTTCGCGACCCGGTGCGCTGCTGCGGCTCGAAAGCTGGACGGAGCCGCCCAAATATGTAACCGTGGAAGAGCGCACGGCAAACATCAGCGACACCCCGCTACACCCAAAATCGGCAGCAGATTTCTCCGACATTGTCGAGCTTCGACAGAATGCAACCGCCAGCGATGGTACGAAGATTCCCGTCTCGTTGATTTACCGAAAGTCGACCACGCTCAACAGCTTCAATCCTACACTCATCCGTGCCTACGGCGCATATGGCTTTGTACAAGTGCCGACGTTTAACCCATCAACGCTCGCGTGGCTTGAGCGGGGCGGTATTCTCGCCACTTGCCACGTGCGCGGTGGCGGCGAGTTTGGCGAGGTTTGGCATCTTGGCGGCCAGCGCCTGACCAAACCGAATACCTGGCAGGATGTTATAGCCTGTACCGAATATCTGATTGAACGGGGCTTCACACGACGCGAACGTGTTGGCATACAGGGCGGTACTGCCGGCGGAGTGGCGGTTGGTCGGGCAATGACGGAGCGCCCCGATCTATTTGCTGCGGTGGTGCCGAGTGTAGGATTACTCGATGCGATGCGCATGGAGTTCACGCCGAACGGTCGGCCGAACATTCCAGAGTTCGGCAGTGTGAAGACACGCGATGGCTTCGAAGGTTTGTTTCGCATGAGTTCCCTACACCATGTAAAAGATGGCACAAAATATCCCGCAGTCATGCTGATACACGGCGTGAATGATCCACGTGTTGATGTCTGGCATTCGGCAAAGATGGCGGCGAGGCTTGGGG
The DNA here is from genome assembly GCA_040379385.1 of Burkholderiales bacterium. Lineage (GTDB taxonomy): Bacteria > Pseudomonadota > Gammaproteobacteria > Burkholderiales > Usitatibacteraceae > UKL13-2. Next base: position 17,390 of record JBEILF010000011.1, read on the forward strand.
CGGCAGTGCGGGCCATGCCTGATGCAAACCCAGTGCTGCTCCGGCTTGATTACGATGCCAGCCATGGCGTCGGCTCCACCCGCAGTCAGCGAAACGCTGAATTGGCTGACATCTATTCATTCTTGCTCTGGCAGTTTGGGGAACCGGGCTTTCAACCGGCTGTTGGAAAATAGAATACTAGTAGATGGACACATCGAACACTCTCCAACAGACGTTGCTGCAGTTACCGCCAGTGCCACCATTGCCGCAGCTGCCCTATGCCGGCATTCGCGTCGTCGAATTCACGCACATGATCATGGGCCCGAGCTGCGGCATGTTGCTCGCAGATCTTGGTGCGGAAGTCATTAAAGTCGAACCGCTAAAGGGAGACAATACACGCCGCATCCCCGGTTCTGGAGCGGGATTTTTTGCCGTGTTTAATCGCAACAAGAAGAGCCTTGCTGTCAACATGGACGACCCGCGTGGTCGCGAAGTGGTCATGAAGTTGGTCGTGACTGCGGATATCTTTAGTGAGAATTTTAGAGACGGCAATATGAAGACACTGGGCCTCGACTACCCCACGTTGTCGACGCTCAACAAACGTCTTATCTACGTATCGCACAAGGGTTTCTTGCCGGGGCCATACGACCACCGCACGGCGCTCGATGAGGTCGTGCAAATGATGGGGGGCTTGGCTTATATGACTGGCCCCGAGGGGCAGCCGCTTCGCGCAGGCGCATCACTCAACGACATCATGGGCGGGATGTTTGGCGCGATCGGGGCAATGGCAGCGCTGCGTGATCGTGAGCGTACCGGGCGCGGCCAAGAAGTGCAAAGCGCGTTGTTTGAGAACAACGTATTTCTTATGGCACCGCACATGATGCAATTCGCCGTTACGGAGAAACCTGCAAAACCGATGCCGAGCCGTATTTCCGCCTGGGGGATCTATGATGTTTTCACCGTTGCGAATGGCGAACAGATTTTTCTTGCAGTAGTGTCGAACACACAGTGGAAGACATTCTGTGGGGCGTTCGGACTGGATGCGTTGCAGTCTGACGACCGCTTGGCAACGAATGTTGGACGAGTAGAAGCACGTGAGTGGCTGATGCCTATGCTGCGCGAGCGCCTAGCTGGTATGAGTGCGGCTGACATCGCTGGCGTGTTTGAGAAGTCTGGCCTGCCCTACGCGCCAATCACCAAGCCGCAGGACTTGTTTGATGACCCTCACCTTAAAGCGAGCGGTGGACTCGCACCGATCAATATTCCGGCAGATTGCAGCGATGCGGCGAAGTCGATCAGCACAACGACGCCGCTACTACCGCTTACGCTGGGGGGGCACAGGCCCGGTATCCGCCTCGATCCGCCTCCGCTCGGCCAGGATACGGTGAGTCTTCTCTCCGAGCTAGGCTACACCGAGGCACAAATCACCTTGTTGAAACAAGATCGGGTGGTGGGTGTTGGCTGATAACAATTAGCTGCCAACGATTATCTGACAGCCGCGTTTCTAGGAGCTGGCTAGCAGCGAGTTAGGCGTCGATGTAGAAAACCTCTACCTTGCCTCGGATTTTGATCAGCAGCGGATTGCCGCGGCGATCCAGAGCCTTGCCGGCCGCGACCATGATCCATCCCTCGCTGACACAATACTCAGAAACATCCGAGCGCACTTTGTCGTTGAAACGAATACCTACATCGTGTTCGAAAATGGCCTCGACGAAGTATGGACTTTTTGGATTAATCGACAGGCGATCAGGAAGTGTCGGACGTTCGGTGTTTGTGGTCATAGGTAAGTCTTTTACAATGTTGCCGATTCGGGTGCACCAGGGGCGTTTCTCTAAAGTCGTACTTCCAGTCTTAGGCCAATTGATCGCGAGGTTTTGCCGTTTGACGTCACTGACTGACGTTCACTACCTGTGGTAACAATATTTGATGTGATCAAATCGCTTGCAGTGATATTGGCCACTGTTATGCGCAACTTAGCTTGGGAGTTGATGGTCCATAAACCGTACATCTCCAAGTTTCGTTTGGTGCTGGTCTTATTCAACTGATTATCGACCAACTGGGTTTCAAATCCAGGTGTCCAGTTGATGTTGCCGCCGATTGAATAAGGCGTTGCACGGAAGCGGTAGTCCGCGCCAAGGTTACCGGTGATTTTGGGTTGTTCAGAAATCCGATTGTTTGGACCTGGAACCGAATCCACCTTTGAATCATATAAGCTGAAGTTGACGCGGAAGTTAATAGCCGGTGCATCCTTAACCAACTCCGGCAGACGAAAACGCGCATCAAACTCAATCCCGCTGGTGACAGCTTTGCCGAGATTTTGCGGGCGCGAGACAAAACGCGGTGAGGTCGCCCATGTGACAGTTTCAAGCGCCACCACGTTACGTATCAAGTCGCTGATATGACGCGTGAAGACGTTCACCGAGACTACGCCGCCACCTTCCAGATAGTCTTCGTAAGCGATATCAATGCCGTTGGCCAATTCCGGCTTCAACGCCGGGTTACCCGCACGGTCGGGGGTCACGGATGTGTTTGGGCCGGGCACGGGGAACAGGGTATTCAACGAAGGACGGCCAACCAAGTTCTGTGTCGTCGGTGCACGATAGGACTGGGTGAGACTGAGGCGAATCTGGTCGCGGCTTGGTGCTGCAAAACGCCACACACCAAAGGCCAATGGGTTCACGACGCTGCTGCTATTACGAACTGGGCTGGTCAGCGTCTTGCTATTGGTCTCAATGCCTTCCCAACGCACCCCTAGGTAGGTTGAAAACTGCGGGTGGGGATCCCATTCGTTCTGGACATAAAGCGCCTTGCGTACGGTTTCGACGTTTATCTGGTTGCCAAAGTCGGTCAGCAGGGGGGCACCGTTAAGCAGTGTTGTATTGTTGTCGGTGCGTTTAACGTCTTCATATTCCCAACCCGTTACAAGGTTGTGTTTCCCATCCAACCAGTTATAGGACAATTTACCGACGACGTTCCAAGAGCGATCTTGGGTATCGCTGTCGACGGTTTGTGTGAGCACGGTGGCGCCGCTCGTGGAGCGTTCGCGCAAAACCGATTTGTTATCAGAGCTGAACTGTCCGCCACCCCCCCGGAGCTCCATCCGCAGGTCTGGAATGAGGCGTTTGTTGAACATGACCATTGCCCGCGCAACAGTGAAGATTGAATCAGCGTCCGAACGGCTGGTTGTGTATGGTGCGGGGTTCGCGCCGACTTGCTGTTGCAACCATGCGTCGTTGCTGCTTTTCGATTTGTTGTGAACAATAAACGGCTGAATGCTAAACATTTCACCCGGTCCAAGCCGCCATTGGAAACGGCTGGTTAGGAACATGCCGTTGCGATTCTCATGCTGCTGACCGAAGCCGGTTTGCGCCAGAGTAACGCGCCCGCTTGGGATGTCGGTATAAAGGGTCTTGGTTGCAGTATCGGTGAGCTGATCATTATGGTTCAGCGAGATCGTAAAGTTGTAGGTTCCGGTCGGCCCCATCGTGTCATTGCGGGACAAAGAAAGGTTTGGAGAGAACTTGCTACGCTCCTCCTGAACTTGGACACGAATGTCGTTGTTACGCTGGCGCAATGGCTCTCGCAGCACGACATTAATCGTTCCCGCAACCGCGCGTGTACCGGTTTCAGCCGTCGGTGCGCGCAAAATTTCGATTCGCTCCACCATTTCAGGCGTGATCTGTTCAATGGAAAACCCCGGTGATACGCGTTCACCGTTGATCAGGATTTGGGTAAAGCCACCGGCCATGCCGCGCATGGCCGGTGGTCCGCCGCGACCGGGACGGCCGCCGACCGTCACGCCCGGCAAGCGCCGCATCACGTCGCCCAAATTGCTATCGCCGTATTGTTCGATGTCGTCGCGCGTGATGATGATTTTGGAGGCCGACGAGTCGCGACGTTCGCTGGTTGCGGTACGCCTCTCTGTAATCTCAAGTGTTTCCGTCTTCGGTGCGGTCGGTCGGACGGTGCCGGACTTTCCGACTTCCGCAGGCTTCGCAGGTACGAGGTTAGCAGGCGCTTGTGGCGGCACGGGCGCAGTTGTCGGCTTGGGGCTGCCCGCGTCGGCGGCGGGCGGCGCGGTGTCAGGCGCAGCAGGCGGGGTTGCTGGTATTTGTGCGCTGGTCTTCACTGCGTGGCCAACAAGCGTGGTTGCAAACAGGCAAGTAAGCATCGCTGACAGGGCGTTACGGAATTGCATTGGAGAGATGTCCATGACGTGGAGCCAGACAAACAGCAGCCGTCGGTGCGCGGTTATGCCCACCGACGGCTGCAGGAATTGGTCAGCGAAGGAGAATATTTTAGCGACTTGACCATCAAGTGCCTAGCGAATTCCACGCCGTCGATATGTAACTCTCGGTAACAGGTCATAATCTGCCCAATTCTCATGGAACTTGCATCGCAACTTATCTTGGTTGCAACAACGTTTGGAATCTTCCAGTGACTACAGACGCCAAAATCGTTCGAGACTTTCATCACACGCTGTTGTGGCCTATTACGCTCCGGCCTCTCCGGCGAGAAGCGGCTGCGGGTGTTGTTCACTATTGGGACATGCTCAAACGCAATCCGGGCCCGTGGAAGTATGTTGCCGATACGTTGTTGATCGAGGATGAGACCTGTCTTGCAGGCTACGAAGAGTTCGTACATTTTCTGCCTTACGTGCAGCGTTTTTTGTACGGGGTCGGTGACGAAGGGCGTGGAGCGCAGTCGTCGCTGTATGCATTCACGCGCGAAGACATTGCCAAGGTCGAAGTCGAGCTGGTAAAAGGGTCGGATGCCTTTCACCTCGACGTCCTTCGGGCCCGGCTTTACTTTTTTTATGATATTGACGTCGCCGTTGCGGTGTTGGAAGTCGCTGGCACGGACATCCCATTGGCGCAGGCGGTGGAACTCATGGATCGATTTGGGCGTCCCTATGCCCCGGCATGGGAGAGCTCGGATCGTGGCGCACATTGTCCGTATCGGGTGGCATTTAGGGGGCATGATGGTGCGCTGTTGTCGCAGTCTGACTACGGCGACCGTGACAAATTCATCGATCTCGTTCGGAGCGAGCGTCAAACGCCGCTGTCAATGCATTGGGAGTTTTTTCTCTCGCCGTTAGTGCCGGCATATCTACAAGGGGGCACGATCAAGTATTACCAGATCGAGAATAAGCGTATTCCGACCATGACTTACCTCTCGTTTGATGACCCGACCCAGCTCTCGCGAGGGGACATGATTCGAATTGGTTTTGCTGCCAAGTGGGGTGCATCCGACACTTTGCCTTATGCCAAACAGTTTCTCGCAGACTTTGAGTCCCAGTATTGTTATGACCGTTACTGGGACCCTGAGGATCCGACCACCGACATGGACACGCGTTACATTTTCTGCGGTGTCAGTTTTGCGATGATCACCAAGACGGGGCAACAGACGCAATTGCTCGGGCAGTTTAGGCACCAGTTCTATCAAATAGGCCTCATTGCGAACTTCAACAAGGCTGCGCTGCTGTCACTCTCGAATCGCTTTTCACGCGCCGTCGAGCGGCTAAATGTCCGCAGTTATGAGTCAGTTAAGCAGTTCAAAAAACACGTCCGTGAAACGCTCGAAGTGTTCCTGCGGTTCAACCATCGTTATTGGTTTCACGAAATTTCGAATCAGGTTCAAGCAACTGATTTCTTCCAGCGATGGTCGCATCAGCTGGGATCTGACGCGCTTTATCAAGAAGTTCGCGAGGAAGCCCGTGACATAAACGAATACTTGGATGCTGATCGGACGCGCAAGCAAACCGATAACGCGATGCGCCTAACGGTGGTGTCTTCGTGTGGTATGGTGGGTACGGTCGTCACCGGTTTTCTCGGCATGAATCTCTATTCACATTCAGATCTTCCGGCGCTGGAAAAGATGCTCATTTTTGGCGCGGTATTCATCCCGACAACTGCGCTGGCACTTTATACCGTCATTATCTCGCGGCGGATCGCAAACTTCATGGAAGCCTTATCCAGTGAGGGGCTCACATGGACAGAAAAGGTCGGCACGTTCCGCCAGATCTTTTCCATGACGCGCCGTGATCGAGTGCGGGCGCGGCGGGAAACCCACGGTCTTTCCAGTCCCGATTAGTGGGAGTGGATCGGCCTTCGGTACCAAGGAAGGTCACTTCACCCGCCGGGATTATGTAAAGAGCGCAAGTTGCCCTCCGCACGAATTCCCTCGATGTCTTTGGTGCCTAAATCCTTGGTCGTTGTCTTTGTGAACCATGCACGATCCTGAAACAAGTTGTCGAGGGGCTTCCATTAAATGATAGTAATGGCGGGCGCATTGGAGCAAAAATGGTTGAAAACACCCGTCCATGAATGACTTTGCCTACGACCTCTCCTTACAGAGCACCACTGCGTTCTAGTGCGGCAGCAAGTGCTTCGGCGATGCGCGCATACCCCATCTCGTTAGGATGTACGAGGTCGGCCTTGAGGCTGTTGTCCCCAAGTACCTTGGCGAGTACCGCACCTTCGACGGGGACACTTAACTCGCTGCCAATCTTGTCGTAAAACTCCGGTGCGGAGAGCATCAGTCCCGGTCTGGGCGTCGCCAGCAACAACACACTGATACGACGGTCGCGTGCCAGTTTTACCATCGCCCGTACATTTGCCTCAGTCTCTTTACTGTCCAGTTTGCGCAGAAAGTCATTGCCGCCGTGGCAGAGTATCAACAGTGCCGGTTTGACCTCGTCGAGCACGCCAGGCAACCGATTCAGCCCGTCGCGGCTGATTTCGCCCGGCACCCCATGGTTAACAATCTCGCGCCCGATCAGGCTCGATAGACGCGCAGGGTAGGATTTATTCGGGGCCGCCCCGGTGCCGAAGGTGAGGCTGTCACCAAAGGCGAGAATGGTGGCGTTGTCGGCCAAGCGTGGAAGTCGAACAGACGATCCGCCGCACGACGTGAGCCCCACCATCAGGCAAGCGACGCCGAGCCAACCAGCAAATCGTCGTATGTTTGGTTTCATTTTACCGAGGTAGTTTTTGCATTCATGCAATCATTAGCACGCTTGAGCCGTACTGGTTCGGCAAGTGGTAGGGCGTTGAAGAGTAGAAATCTGCGGCCCAGCGGAGGGTTGACACCGATACCCGCGATGTGGGTTGGACGAGGAGCATCGGCAGACAAGGTTAAACCTGCGTCGTCCGCGTCTGCGACCATGTCCTGATTGCCGTGGCTAATCACGAACCGATTGCCTACCAGATTGGTTCGTATCGGTATCTTGCGGACGGTCTTTTTTGTCTCGGCGGCCTCCGTGGTGATGGACAAACTACCACTAAGCTCCTGGTAACGTTGCTCGATATCGATGTTGACGGTAATCGCTTCATTCTCTTTGTGAATTTGCCCGCACCAGCGCCCGGCAAGCCTGGCCGGGACCACCCATAGAAACACCTTGCTGGTTTTCTCTAGGCCCAGCGACTTTTCGGGGTTCTGAATGACACGCATCTCATCGGCCTGCCAGTCGCCCATGTCCCAGTCGTGCGAGACCACTCGCGTACCCGGCTTGAGTTGGAGGAGTTTGTCGCGTAGTTGCAGGTTCACATCCGGCAATAAGTACATGGTGATAACGGTTGCAGGCGACAGATCCGTCTCGAATAGGCTCTGCACGCGGAAATTTACAAGGCCGCCCAGCTTGAGCTTCTGCGTGTCTTCAACAGCAGTCTCAACAAGTTTTGGATCAATCTCAACGCCGAGCCCGCGCGCCCCATATTTTTGCGCAGCAAGAAACACAATGCGCCCGTCGCCAGAACCTAAGTCGATGACAAAATCTTGCTTCTGCACTTTCGCCATTTCCAACATGGTGCGCACAACGCTGGGAGCAGAGACAACAAACGGAACATCTACATCACGCGGGGTGTTGGATTGGGATTGGTCTACCGTTTGTGCTGGCGTGATCGCGGCGCAGAGAAACAGCGTGGCGGACGCTAATCCTCGTATGACCAAGCGAACTTCAGTTAGCATCAGGGGGCGGCCAATGGAATCAGAATTTCGTTGCGGCGGAATGGGGGTGGCGTTAGTGGCATGTTGTAGCGCGCTAGTTGTGGCAAACCGCTGGCCGACAAACTCGCCTTTGCCATCCATTCGTTGAGCTGTGCGGTTTTCTCTGCAACTTTTTCTTCGCCAGAAAACCCTGAGAACCGTAGCGCTGCAACCTGTTGCGGCTTCACTTCGCGTAATTTCACCGCCGCGTTTTTTGGTGTGGGAAGAGTTGCCATCGTGTATCGACTCGGCATCACAAAATGCATGCGCCAAGTGTCTGGTGCGGCACTGTTGGCAGGTGTCATGGTAACCGGCGCGGTCATGGCGATCTTCTCCCCGTCGCGTGTCATGGTGACAGGCGCGGTCATGGCAATTTTTTCGCCGGCCGGAGAAGATTGGGCGAGGTTATTGCCAAAGATGTAGTCTGCGATCAGGCGAAATCCCCGTCCGCTCGCCTCATCCAGCGTACCGCGCACGGTAACCTCGGCGATGATCATTGCGTTGTATTCGCGCAGCTCAAAGTCCCCGTCTTGCCTAAGCAACTTATAGGCAGGCTGTTCGATGTTAGTAACCGCTTCGATCGTGGCACAGCCGACTAACATAATGACGCTGAGTAGTGAGAGGATGAGTTTCATAACAACTTTCTGAAGTGCGTGGATGTTGGTTCGGGTAAGACGATGTACGGCGCACAGGTCTATTTTGCGAGAAAATATTGTACGCGTACGGCGCCAGATGCAAATTCCTAAGATTTGGCGCGTGGGAGCTAGAAAAAACGCGAATGAGCCTAGGTGTGGTGGGTTACGCACTAGCCGCGCCATGGCAATACCGTTACGGAGAACTTGACATGAAATATGCTGCGCTCACCGGCTGGGGCAAATGCCTGCCGCCTGCGGTCTTGACCAACGACGATCTATCGACGTTTTTGCCGACTGATGATGCTTGGATCGTTCAGCGAACCGGTATGAAGGAGCGGCGCATCTCCCATGTATGTGGGTTGGAGCTCTCATATGTGGCCGCCCAACGTGCGCTTGCGTGCGCCGGCATTGAGGCAGCCGATGTTGATTTCATCATTTATGGCAGCTGCAGCTTTGATGAACATGTGCCGAATACAGCATCGGGCTTACAGGCCAGACTAGGTGCAAACAAAGCTGCTGCCATGGATGTGAATACCGCCTGCACGAGTTTTTTATACGGCATGTCGACAGCGACTGCATTCATTCAATCTGGTGTCGCGAAGAACGTTCTCGTCATTGGTGTGGAACACATCTCAAAATTTATGGATTGGCAGAATCGCAACGTATCAGTCCTGTTTGGAGATGGTGCCGCCGCTGCGGTGTTTCAAGCCTCTGACAAGCCGGAAGGCGTTATCGCGCAAAAACTACAGTGTTACGCGGACGCGCGGCAAACATTGCGGGTCCGCGGCAAAGGTGCGCTCTACTCGAACGTTGGTGTGTATTACGGCGACACCCGCTGGGACTTTGATGGACAAGAAATCTTCAAGAAGGCGGTCACGGGGATGGGCGATGCGTCGGTTGCGGTGCTAGAACAAGCCGGTGTCACCATCGACGATGTTGATCTGGTGGTTCCGCATCAAGCCAACTTGCGCATCATCGAAGCGGTCGCTAAACGAGCCGGTGCGAGTATGGATAAGGTGTTTTTGACTGTCCACAAGTACGGCAACATGAGTGCGGCAACCGCGCCGGTTGCCCTCGTTGATGCGCTTGATGAAGGGCGCGTGAAGCCCGGTGGATTGGTGCTGATCCCGGCATTTGGTGCGGGCCTTACGCTGTCTGCGCATCTTGTGCGCTGGGGAGGGCGCGTGACACCAATTGCGACCTCAGACGCAGAGCTTCCGCCCTGTGACAGGACCGCGCTGGAGATGGTGCGGGAGTTGATGGCAATCAAGTCGCCTCATGAGCGTTCAGAAGTAGGTCTGATGAACGTCAAGTTTTGTGAGGCGGGCCCTTGAGCATCAGCCTGCGTCACCTCGGGTATTTGAGCGCCTAGCCGAGCGGGCGCAGCCCATCATCGATGGTAGACTGTTTTGATTTTGGACATAGGTCGTCGTGTCCTCCAAGGGTGCACCACCACACAACGCAATGCAGAAAGAGGCTAATCAGATGTGTTCGCCCCAGAGCTTCTTTCGCAGATCTTTCCAGTGATGCTTGCTCAAATAGTTGGCAGACTTGCCCTTTAGTTTGCCTACAAAGTTAGAGATGGCCTTAGCTGATGGAATTGACAACGGTTCAGTGAACGTCCTTGCGCAACGGCGGTGAGTTTGGCGGAATCGACCGCCAGCCAGCCTTTGCCGACGACCGCTCGCCTCAGACCCGAGTCCACAAAATTCAATGCAAATCAATGTGACTCTCTGGGCGTTCGAAGATTTGCAGGACAGCTCCGTATCGCTGCGCGACTGCCTCGAAAGATACCGGCGTCCTCACTTCCGTTTGGGGTACAAGTTTGCGACGATTACAGCCGCCATTACGACAACCAAGAACAGCAGCACCATCAGCGCAACAAGCCATCCGGCGTTCTCAGGAAACGCGACAGCAGTGGTACCGAATCCGGCGGTACAAAGTGGAAGCGCAAGTAACACGTTGCCAACACGTCGATTGAGCCGCGTCGTTTCCGCCTCCCCGCCGGGAGGTAAGAATGTAACGATCCTTTAGGGCCAGCACCTCGTACCAACAGCGCCAATATGAGCAACATCGGTGAGACGGCCAACCCAGCGACAGCAAGCAGCATATCCATGAAGATACCCAGAGTGATCCAAACTGTAGACTAAAGGCAACTCCCCACATTCATAACAATAATGCCCGTCGGTTGACGGGCATTACTTGCTTCGTGTTGCCAGTCTTCGATGGTTACTTTGCTGCTGCAGGTTTGGCCGCCGCCGCTTTTTTCTTTTCCATAATCTTCTTGAAGTCCGTCCAGGATGTTTCGTTCGGGCGGGTGTCATCAGTTGGCGGCGCGTTTTTGTAAATTGGCCAGTTAGTTTCGATTTCCTTGCGGATACCCTCCGGCATCGCGGCGTAGCCGCCCTTGAGTTTCTTGCCGGTGCCGGAATAGATTATGTAACCGACCCGGTCGCCCATCTTCATCCACGGTAGGAACTTCACGATACGTGTCCATGCAATTCCGGGGTAGGTTGTGGTTTTGGTTGGGTCGAGTAGTTCGTCCCTGTCGATGACAAAGTTGAAGATCTCCATCGCTTGGTAAGTGCCGCCAATGTAGTCTTGGTAGTCGCCAGCCAGCGGGTTACTGTAGAACAATGGAAACTCGTTGGTAATGATGAACTTGTCTTCGAGTTGTTTGCCGCGGAACTTCGCCGGGCCGCTCTCACCTTTTGCCCAGCTGATGCCGCGCCCGTTGACTGGATCATTCGCGATATGTTGAACCTCGACCTCTTCACCCGTCCAAGGGTTTTTCCAAGTCCGGACGACTTGGTTTGTGACCGGGTCAAGGTAGAACAGTACTTCGCGCGAAACGTGACGCCAGCCGTAGCCCTTCACCGGATCTTGGAAGCCCTTGGAGGTACGGATATTCATTCCCCAATAAGTGAACAGGTGTCGGTCTTTTTCGCCTGGCACACGGGAAAACACTTTGCCTTCCCAGTAGTACACAATTTCTTCGCCATCCTTCAGGCTGGACTGAATCTTGCGGTCCATTTTTACGACATCGTCGGGATTATTGATGTCGAATTGCGTGGGCGCTGCGGATTTCTGCGCGCTGGCAAGCGGGGAAATGCTGATCACCAACGAGGCGGCACACAACATCACAAGTTTGGACAGTTTCATGTAATTCTCCTTAAGTTGTCCGGACAAATTTCTAACACGATACAATACTTTGGCAAATTTTGCTTAAGTCGTTCTTTTTCGGGGGGTATGGTGGCAGTGATCAAAACGCTGGTGGGTTGTCTTTGTCTGGTTTTCTCCGCGTTCGCGCTTGGGCAGAATCCACCTGCAGCGTCGGGCGCGCCAACGGCTAAACAGATCCTGCAAATGGCGGTGGCGGCATCCGGCGGGGACACTTGGCAACAACCGAAAACCTTGATGCTCAAGGGGGACGCGGTGTGGACGCCTTACGGAAAAACCGATGCGGTACATCAGATGAAGTTTGATGATTACGCGATGTATCGGGTGTTTCCGACAGAAAACGACTCGGCGCGGCAGGCCAGCGGCAAGGTACGCTTTGATGCTAGGCAGGGCGAAAACGTTTTTATGCAGCTCATCTTTGATAGCAAGGTGACCCACAATTTTTTGAGCGAGCAAGCCAAACCCTACCAAAAGCACTTCTCGTGGAGCAACAACTTCGGCTTTGGCATCTTGCGATTTGCTGATCGCGACGGGTTTCAGGTGGATCGGCTAGTCGACGATCAGATTGAAGGCGCGCTTTGTTACGTTGTGCAGATCACCGACCCGAAGAAACAGGTCACGACGTTTTTTATCGACCAGCAGAATAAATACATCCGCAGTGTTGCTTTCACCACCGACGTCGGGTTTCATCAGCGTATTTATTCAGACTTCAAGCGAGCGCCCAACGTCGACTTTGTGCAGCCGACACGGGTGCGACTTTACTTCGATGGCATCAAGTGGATGGACATCTTCTGGCGGCAGTTCAAGGTGAATGAGCCGATTACAGACAGCGTATTTGCGAAGTAGGGCTGACGCCGTCCTGCCGGGAGTAGGACTAAGCCGCCTTCGGCGCGGTTGCTGCTGAATTCCACGCGTCAAAGTCGCACATGTTAGCGTCGAACGTTGCCGTGGTGAGTACCGGCTTCTCGCGCAGACTGATCTCGACGTCATGAAACGCTTTGGCGAGATCCAGACTCATTTTGGCGAGGCTTCTGGCGTCAACCGGCATCTTCGCCGAGTTGTCGCTGATCACGACTGAGCCCGAAACCAGTTGAATAAACAGCCGTTCGGCGGTGGCGACGACGGGATTAACGGGGCCACCGCCGACGGGCGCGGGGGCGGCGGCAGGGGCGGGGCGGGCGGGTGCAGCGGCTGCTGACATGATGAGTATCCAAGTTACAAGACGTCATGCATCGTACTCCAAAACGACAGTGACCGGAAGTCGCTTTAGCAGTCGAAAACATCGACCATTTGCGGTCGCCCCCGTTTTGCTCTCCCGTTCAGGCCGCCACTCGCGCCGCCACTGCTCGGGCGGGCTTTGCCATCACGCTGAGGAACAGCGGCGAAACAAGCCACGTTTGCAGCCAGCGCTGCAAGTTTGGGTAGGGGGCGTTGCTAAACCAGATGGGGTCGACGGCGGCAAACTGCCGGATGAACGGGAAAATCGCCGCGTCAACCCAGCGAATCTGACCGCCGCCGAGGAATGTCTGGGCGGTTAGTCGCGCCTCAAGTGTTGCCAAGAACCGCTCTCCTTCGCGCCGATAGTCGGTCGCGGAGCGTTCTGGATAACGGTTGGGATATTTGTAATGATCGAGCACACGTTTGAATTCAGCGTCGTTGATGAGAATCAATGTTTCGGCTTCGTTGGCATCCACCTCTAACCAATGGTCAGGATCATGCTGCGCCAGCACCCAGCGCATGATGTCGATGCTTTCTTCAATCACACTGCCATCTGCCAGTTGTAGTACCGGTACCGTACCCTTGGGCGAAATCGCCAACATCTCAGCTGGCTTTTCCCGCAGCGAAACTTCGCGCTCGGTGACGGTCATGCCGGCGACGGCAATCGCGAGCCGCGCACGAATGGCATAAGGACAGCGCCGGAAGGTATAGAGCAGAGGCAGGGTTGTGCGTTCAGATTGAGGCGTGTTTACCACTATCGCTCTGCCTTATACGCGGATGCGGGGCCGCGCAACGCCCGCCCGTTACGCGCACCAGTGTGTTTGCCGTTCTCCGCCGTGACTACGCCATTGACCAGGACGTAATCAAAGCCGACGGAAAACTGGTGCGGCTGCTCGAAGGTAGCCTTGTCGGTGACGATGTTTTCATCAAAGATAACCATGTCGGCTGCGAATCCTTCGCGCAACAAACCGCGATCTTTCAATTGAAACTTCTGCGCTGCTAATGAGGTCATGCGACGCACCGCATCTTCCAATCGAATAATTTTCTCTTCGCGAACATATTTGCCCAGCACACGTGCATTGGTGCCGTAGCTGCGAGGATGTGGCTGGCCCTTGCCGTTCTGTACGCCGCCGTCGGCACCGATCATGTTGAATGGGTAAGCCATGAAGTACTTCACGTCATCCTCACTCATGCCATGAAACACCATCTGTGCACCACCGGCAATCATGAGATCGAGCATGGTTTCAATTTCCGGCACGAGTCCAGCAGGCCGACCGCGGGCCAGATTGATCGCCGCGATACTCTGGCCATTTAGCGACGGATCAGCGGCGTGGCGGGCGACCACGGCATAGGCAAAATTCGGACGCTTCGATGCATTGGCGTTGCGCAACATTTCAGCGGCGATCTTGCTGCGAGTTGCAGGGTCCATCAACCGCTTCTTGATATCGTCGTTACCCCCCTCCATCGCCCACTCGGGCAGCATCACACTGAGGCTCGTGCTGCTGGCGGTGTATGGGTATTGGTCGATGGTCACATCCAGCCCGTCACGTCGTGCTTGTTCAATCAGCTCAAGCGTTTCGCGGGATCGACCCCAGTTGGCCGGGGCGCTGACTTTGAAGTGGGACACCTGCACCGGCATATTGGCCGCGCGCCCGATGTCTAGCGCTTCGTTGATGGCTTCAGTAACTTTGTTGCCTTCGTTACGAATGTGAGAGGCATAGAGGCCGCGATGTTTGGCTGCGACTTTGGCGAGGCCGACCACCTCGGCAGTATCGCTGTAGACGCCCGGTAAATATATGAGTCCGGTTGAGAGACCAACCGCGCCGTCCTTCATCGCTGTTTCAACCAAAGCCTCCATCTTGCGTTGGTCGTCGGCCGTGGCCGGGCGATTGGCAAGCCCCATGGTTTGGCGGCGTACGGTGTTGTGGCCCACCAAGGAAGCCACATTTATCGACGTGCGCGAAGAATCAATCTTGGCGAAGAACTCTTTTAAGCTGTCGGCAGACCCACCGCAGTTACCGGTGATGACGGTGGTCACACCGTTATGGATAAAGTTGTCGGTCGTCGGTGTTTCAAACAACCCAAATTCGA
>JBEILF010000012.1:0-30789 GCA_040379385.1 Burkholderiales bacterium
CCCGATGCGCTGCGCGCGCAACTCGCTGCGGAGATCAGTAAGTGGGGCCCAATCAACAAGAAAGCTGGCGTGTACGCTGACTAATCAGCAAATCGTAGTTAGATTAAGAATGAAAACGCCCCGGAAGGGGCGTTTTTCTTTGTTTGGTGGGATTGGTTGGCACCCTGCTGATTTGAGTGCGGGATAGAATTGGTGCGAACGGCTAAGGTAACTGGGGTCAGACACCATTTAAAATGGTAGAGTATAATAAATGGGGTCAGACACCATTTATAAGAATAACTGGGGTCAGACACCATTTAAAATGGTAGAGTAGTGACCTCCAACTCGTCAAACCCCTCATGGCACGCCTTCCCCGCTACGCAACCCAAGGGGTCGGAGTCAAATTGATTTCAACCATAACCATTTGAGCTGAGTCCGCCGAGACCTCTGCGCGACCAAACGAATGACGACCGTCGGGAAATCTGTACAGCCGCATTGGGTCAGTAGTTCGCCTTCGCGCTGCCGCAGAACCGCAATTCTCCGCTCCCGATACGCCGCACCGCGACGCGTTAAACTCGCGTCATGAGTAAAAAAGACTTCTTCCAAAACACCATCGCCATGGTCTACGACTTTGATGGCACGTTGTCGCCGCAGCCCATGCAGGAATACACCGTGCTGCCAAAGATCGGGGTCGAGCCTGAGGAGTTTTGGGCGCAGGTGCACAAAGAAGCGCGCGAGACCGGATCCGATCCGATGCTAACGTATATGCGGCTGATGATGGAAAAGCTCTACAAACATGATGACGTCAAGGTCACGCGCGAAGACTTCGCGGTGATGGCCAAACGCATCAAGTATTTCCCCGGCGTGGAAACGTGGTTCCCGCAGATTGATGCCTATATCAATGAACGCAGTGGCGGGCGCGTTCGAGTGCAGCACTACATCATCTCGGCGGGGCAAAAAGAGATTTTGGAAGGCGTGTCGATTCGTAAACACTTCAAACAAATTTACGCGTCCGAATACCATTTCAATCAGTACGGCATCGCCACCTTCCCGAAGCTGTTGATCACCGATACATCAAAGACACAGTTTTTGTTTCGTATCAACAAGGGAAAAGAACTGTTGTCTGAGTCGATCAATGAACACATGCCTGAAGAGCGGCGCCCTATTCCATTTTCAAACATGATTTATCTCGGCGATGGCATGACCGATGTGCCGTCGATGGCGTTGGCAAAAAAGAGTGGCGGACATGCGGTGGCGGTCTACAACCCGAAGATGCCAAAAACAAAACAAATCTGTATGGGGCTGCTTGATGCGGGGCGTGTCGACTTCATTGCGCCGGCGGATTATCGCGCGACGAGTAAGCTGGCTGCGCGGGTACGGCTGCTGCTCGATTCGGTGATTGCAGGCATTGCGTACGCGGAGGAAGTCGCCGCGTGTAAATCTGAACAATCCTGAAGCCGAACATGACTGAGTTGCATGTTCGCCCGCTGACTTTCACATTGCTGCGTGAGTTATCTGCCGAGCGTTTCATCTCGGGTGTGGAATTGGCGGAGAAACATGGTGTATCGCGCAGCGCGATCTCGGATGCGCTGAAAGAGGTGAATAACCTTGGCGTACAAGTTTTCTCGTTGACACGACGTGGCTATCGGCTCGCCGAGCCGCTGCAACTGCTCGACATTGATGTGATTCGCCAGCGCATGGGGTCGAGCGCGCATCGCCTTGATCTACGGCTGGCGGATGTGATCGATTCCACCAACACCGAGTTATTGAATCAAGCGGCGTCCGGTGCCGTATCGGGAACCTGTCTCGCAGCCGAGCTGCAAACCGCCGGACGTGGCCGCCGGGGACGTGTTTGGAAATCGGCGCTCGGTGCTTCACTCACGTTTTCACTTTTGTGGCGTTTTGAGATCGGCGCGGCGTCACTAGGCGGGCTCTCACTGGCGGTGGGGCTGGCTGTCGCCAATGCATTACGCGCCTTGGGGATTGACGCCGAACTGAAGTGGCCCAACGATATCGTTGTGGATGGCAAAAAACTCGGCGGCATCCTCATTGAAACGCAAGGCGATATGCTTGGTCCGATGATTGCGGTTATCGGCGTGGGCTTGAATGTTCGGCTACCTGAGTCGATTAAGCTTACTATCGATCAGCCGGTCACAGACCTAGCAACGGTGAGTGCGGATGCGGCGGTTGCCTCGCCCGCGCTGAATCGAAATATCTTATTGCCAGCCATCCTTGCCCAGCTCGTTGCGGTGTTGGATCAATTTCAGCGCGGTGGCTTTGGTTCACTGCGCGACCAGTGGCGGGTGCTGCACGCGCATCAGGGTTGCTGGGTCGACGTGAACGGTGCGACAGAGTGCTTTGTTGCGAAGGTACTTGATGTCAGTGAGGATGGAGCGCTGATTGTGGAACGCGACGGCGCTCGTCTCCGGCTGACGGCGGCAGAAATTTCGATACGTCACAACTGAGGTGCGGTATCGGTTAGGATGGCTTTGGATTTACAATTGCGACGCTGGCATACGACGATCACGAGCACTGCCTAGTCGATGCACGGGCGCAGCAAAAGCATAATCAAAGACGAAATCATGGCGCGTTTTATTTTTTTTCTGTTGCTCGTGGCCAATCTGGCGCTCGCCGGGCATATCTACCTGACGTCGACTCAGCCGCGCGAAGGTTTGGGTGTCGAGGTAAATCGTGACGCGATCAAAGTGTTATCGATTACTGATCCGGCAAAGGCGCAGGGCGAAGCGCTTCTTGCCAAGAAACTTATTGAGTCCTTGACCTCGACCTCTTGTTTGCAGCTATCAGTGAAACCAGCCGACGCACAGCGCGCGCAAACGGTACTTGGTACGATGGTGCTGGCTGACCGCCTTGATTTTAACAACGTCGAAGAGTTCACCCGCTTTGCAGTCGTACTGCCTGTGCAGCGTGACCGCAAGGCCGCCGATAAGCTGGTTGCTAATTTAAGAAAGGAGAACATAAAGGACGTACTTGTCATGGCGGACAACAGTGTGTCTCTTGGTTTGTTTTCGACCGAGGACGCCGCGAAGCGGATTGTGGCGGAGATGGCAACAAAAGCGGCGAATCTGGTCACGGGCATCACCATCATGCCAAAAAATCCGCAGACGAAAGAGACGGTGTTCACGATTCGTGCGCCAGACGCTGGAGTTATCGGCAAGGTGGCGTTGATGCAACGCGACTTCGAAGCGAGTGTATTGAAGGGGGCGGATTGCCCGGAGCCAAGGGCAACGCCTGCGGTGGCAACCCAGACTGCGCCGCCATCTGCTGCACCGACTGATTCGGAAAAAACCAAACGCTAGTATCAACGCGCATCTTGAGGCATTTTGATGTGAAGATGCCAATAGATTCTAGGTTTTTTTCCAAGGCGAAATTCTCTAAACCGCAAATTTGCCGTCTCAAACTTGCTGTCATTCACCGCTGTTTTAGTCGCTTCGCTGGAATCCAGTCCTTGGCCATAAAAACTGGTTACGGCGGGCCACGACCCAGCCTACGCTGGGGCGACGTGGTTATTGGCAGATCCTCGGGCTAAAGTACTTTACCCGGGTTCATCAAGTTATGCGGGTCGAGGGTGGCTTTCATTGCGCGCATGAGATCGAGGGCAACTGGTGATTTGTGCATCGGTAACTCAGCACGTTTGAGTTGGCCAATGCCGTGTTCTGCTGAGATGGAGCCGCCAAACTGATCCACATGGGCAAAAACAATCTTGTTGATTTCGGCCGCATTCGCAAGGCCTTGCGCGGGTATTCCGCAGTTGTAGTGCAAATTGCCGTCTCCTAAATGACCGAAGCACACCAACGAAATTTCGGGGAACGCCTTCAGCAACGCTGCGTCACATGCATGCAGAAAAGCTGGGATCTTGGAGATTGGAATCGAGATATCGTGTTTAACATTCTTGCCTTCGAGGCGCTGCGCCTCAGAGATCTGTTCGCGCAGCCGCCATAACTCAATGATTTGCGTCTCTGAAATAGCAATGACTGCATCAATCGCCTCGCCTGCTTCAAATGAGGCCGCCAATTCCATTTCCATCCACTCGCCGATTGGCGCGTCAGCGCGTGAGTCGTTGATCTCAATTAGTACCTGCCAGGCTTGTGGGGTGGCGAATGGCTCACGGGTGTTTGGGATGTGGCGCAAGACCAAATCCAGACAAGCGCGCGAAATGAGTTCAAACCCGACCAGACGATCCGCGAATGCACGCTTAATACGATTGAGCAATTGCACCGCATTCGCAGGATGCTCAACTGCAACTAACGCGACTGCCCGGGTTTGTGGTTTAGGGTATAGCTTGAGTGAGGCGGCGGTAATGATGCCGAGTGTGCCCTCCGAGCCGATAAACCAATTCTTTATATCGTAACCGGTGTTGTCTTTACGCAGTACCGACAGGCCGTCCCAGATGTCGCCCTTGGGTGTCACAACCTCAAGCCCCAACACCAAATCGCGCGCGTTGCCATAACGCAAGACATTGGTGCCGCCCGCGTTGGTCGCCAAGTTCCCGCCAATGGTGCAGCTGCCTTCTGCACCGAGGGATAACGGAAACAAACGGTCGGCGTCATCGGCGGCATCTTGCACAGTTTGCAGAATTACACCCGCCTCGGCGATTAGCGTATCGCTATCCGTGTCGATAGTGCGAATGCGGTTCATTCGGTTCAGTGACATTACGATTGCCCGACCATCGGCATCAGGCACACTGCCACCGACTTGCCCAGTATTGCCCCCCTGTGGCACGATGGGGGTTGCGGTCGACGCGCAGATCTTTACCAATGCGGCGACTTCTGCAGTGTTGGCAGGGCGCACAACGGCCAGCGCCCGGCCAGTAAAGTTGCCGCGCCAGTCGGTAAGATAGCCCGCCATATCAGCGGGGTCGGTGAGTATAGCGTTGGCACCAACCACAGAGCGAAGTTGTTCGATCAGATCGACTGCATTGTCTGGCGCGTTCATTTCAAGTCGCCACGAATCTTTGCGAGCATCGCTGTCGTGGAACGCTCGTGTTGGAACGCAATTGAGTAGACCTTGCCCCCCCAGCCGACGACTTCGGGCGCACCTATAATTTTGTCGATGGTCCAATCGCCGCCTTTGACCAAGACTTGCGGGCGCGATTCAAGTATCCGGGCAATCGGTGTGTCCTCTTCAAACCAAGTGACCAACGAAACACTCTCCAGCGCGGCGATGACTGCCACACGGTCTTCAAGGAGATTAATCGGCCTGTCACTCCCTTTACCCAAACGTTTGACGGAGGCGTCGCTGTTGAGTGCGACCACTAGTGATGCGCCCAACGCCCGCGCCTGCGCGAGATAGGTGACATGGCCACGATGTAGCACATCGAACACGCCGTTGGTAAACACCACCGGGCTGGCAAGGCTGGCGACACGGGTGGATATCTCGCTTGGCGGGCAAATCTTACGTTCAAATTCAGGGCGAATCATGTCATTTTGCCACTATGCGCGCCATACAGCTGTGCAAAGAACGCTTGGCCTAGGCAGCGGCAGGCGCGACCGGGGGCGTCTTCATGCCTGCAATCAGTTCCTTGCGGAAGCGATTGAGGTCAGCGGTGGATTCAAAGGTACGGTCAAACAAAGTGGATAGCTGTTTGAGAATGCCGTTGATAACTCGCGCCTCCCACACCTTGTCGAACTGAATCTGAGTGTCGAGCCAACGCTCAAGCCAGGTAGGATCAGGCAGCTTGGATTGCACCGTGTCGTTTGGAAACATCGATTGATTGACGTGCAGATTGGTGGGGTGAAGCGGCTTACCCGCTTTACCGGCGCTCGCCATTAGCAGGCCGATTTTTGCGTATGCAAGTTTCGCTTCGCTGCCGACTTTTTCCATCGCACGTCGCATGTAGCGCATATACGCGCCAGCATGGCGGGCTTCGTCTTTGGAAATCGTTTCGTATATTTTTTTGATGACTGGCTCAGTGTGCCACTCAGAGGCGCGACGGTACCATTGTGTCAAACGGATTTCACCGCAGAAGTGCAGCATCAACGTTTCTAATGCGGGTGCCGGGTCAAACGGAAAACGCACAGCGTGTAACTCTTCCTCAGTCGGAGCCATGTCGGGACGAAAACGCCTGAGATACTCCATCAACACCAGCGAGTGCTTCTGTTCCTCATAGAACCAGATGGACATGAACGCGGAGAAGTCACTGTCGTGTTGATTGTCGCGCAAAAACATTTCGGTTGCCGGTAACGCCGACCATTCCGTGATGGCATTCATCTTGATGGTGATCGCCTGTTCGTCGGTCAGCTTGGTGCCGTCGAATGTGCTCCACGGAATGTCACTGGCCATGTTCCAACGGGATTTTTCTAAATCGGAGAAGAGGTCGGGATAAAGCATAGTGATTGGTCTTTGGGTAGTCGCTATTACGTTAGTGTCGGGATAGTGGAGATTGATGACAGGAGTCTATTGGTTGATTTGAGCACATGGCCATGTCAATTTGATGAACTTGGCTGGTCAAGTCTCGCACGCAAGCCACCGAAAGTGGTCTGCACCATGGCTTCCACAATTTGATCGTCCTTCAGTCCGCCCGCCTTTTGCAGAAACTCTAGGGTTGGATCACAAGATCTCGCGTACAACGTGTAGACCACAACATCATCGCCAAAAAGCGCGCTAATCTCGCCGCTCCTTCTCGCTTCTGCGGCCAATGCGTAAAAACGTTTGTTCACCTTTAACGCCAACGCCAGATACTCGATGTTCATCATCAGCGCGCGCTGAAATGCGCCGCGCGTCGAGGGTAGATGCGGAACCCCGCCGCGCAATCGGTGCTGAAGTGTCCAGCGCAAGATCTCCTCCAGCCGCCGCCCTGCCGTCCACTGTTCGGGAAACCCATCGAGTACATCGAGCGTCTGAGAGAGCAGTCGCGACATGGCCGCTGCGGCCAAGCGCTCTTTGGATGAGAAATGTTTGTATAAACTGCCTTTTGCCACGCCAACCGCATCGGCGACATCGTCCATGGTCATAAGGTCGAAGCCCTTTTCGGACAGCAGTCGGTTTACCGCATCGAGGATGGCTTCCTCGCGCGCTTCAAACTGTTGTTTTTTAAAGGGAGTCTTCAGCGCCAGCATATTTAATCGACCGGAAAAGAACTTTTAAGTTCAAGTAATGACTAACTGGTCATAAAATGACTATGGTGATAAACTAGATTGTGCCATGAGTTGCGCAAACTGCCAAATCGTCAAGTTTTGATTTCATCCACAAGGTAGGAACAGTCAATGAAGATCGCTGTGGTTGGCGCAGGAATTTCGGGGTTGTCGTGTGCATGGCTTTTGTCCAAGCACTCGTCACTGGCATCCGCGCCGCAGGTGACGCTTTTTGAAAAAAACGACTACCTTGGTGGACATACCAATACCATTGATGTCAACCTCGACGGTAAAAGCTTCCCGGTCGATACCGGCTTTCTAGTGTTCAACCAGTGGACCTATCCGAACTTTATTCAGATGCTGCAGCACCTAGGGGTCCATACGGCGCAATCAGACATGTCATTCGGAATCAAGCTGACCGACCCGAGTGGGCGAAGTCGCCTCGAGTGGTGCGGTTCAGATGACATTTTCACAGTGTTTGCGCAGCCGAGCAATCTGTTCAAGCCCGCGTTTCTCGGCATGTTGTGGGATCTGCTGCGATTCAATAAGGCCGCGACGGAGATGTCGGCGCACAAGGCCAAATTGTCCGGAACGCTCGGAGAGTATCTCGATACACATCGGTTCGGTAGGGCATTCCGTGACTGGTACTTGGTTCCGATGGCAGCCTGTATCTGGTCGACACCGACTAAACAAATTGCAAATTTTCCGCTCGCCACGTTCATCACCTTCTGCGCAAATCACGGACTAATCTCGGTTAACAACAGGCCTAAGTGGCGGACCATCAAAGGCGGTGCGCGTCACTACGTGGAGAAACTACGCGCGCAACTCAACGATATCCGACTAAACGCCAAGATTAGCGCCATCCGGCGAAGATCCAATGGTGTCGGTATCATCACGGCATCAGGCGAAGAAATGTTTGATCAAGTGGTGATGGCAGGTCACTCCGATGAGTCGCTGGCCTTGCTGGCTGATCCCAGCTCGGATGAGCGTCGCGTGTTGCGTGCGATTCGTTACCTCCCCAACACCGCCGTGCTGCATACAGACCGGGCACTGTTACCCGACCGAAAACGCGCGTGGGCATCATGGAATTATCACGCGGCCTTCAAACATCAATCGAGCCAAAATGATTCGCCGGTGTCCTTGACGTACTTGCTTAACAAGCTGCAACCATTGCCGTTCACCTCGCCCATTATGGTCACCATGAATCCTTTGCAAACGATAGACCCAGCCAAAGTGATCAAGACCATCAGTTACGACCATCCGCTATTCCTACCGGAAAGTGTCGGTGCAAAACGTGACTTGCGCAAACTTCAAGGCACCAATAACACCTGGTTCGCAGGCGCATGGACGCGTTACGGTTTTCATGAGGATGGTTTGATGTCGGGTATTGCGGTTGCTCGCGCACTGGGCGCTAAAACCCCATGGGAGACGAATACTCCTGCTGCAAACGACCTATTGTCGGCCTATCCCGGCGTCGATGATTCACTCCCACTAGCGGGTGTGTAGACGAGATGCGCTTTCTAGCCGAAATTTGCCTGGGCAAAGTGATGCATCGGCGCTTACGCCCAGCGACGCACCAGTTTTCCTACGGAGTTTTTTTTCTACGACTGCCGCTATCGCAGTGGAAGGCCGCAGGCAACCGCTGGTTCTCTGTGGATCGCTTTAACCTTCTTTCGCTTCGCACCCACGACTATGGCGCACGCGATGGGACAAGTGTTGAGCAATGGGCGCGGGCGCTACTGGAAACGAACGGATTAACGGCTGCTGACGGTGAAATTGTGTTGCAGACCTTTCCACGCCTGCTTGGGTATGTTTTTAATCCGATTTCGATTTACTTCTGCTACGATAAGAAGGGTGTCATGCGCGCGGCAATTTGTGAGGTGAGTAATACCTTTGGCGAGCGCCACAACTATCTTATTGCCCATGGAAATGGTGAGCCGATCCTGACAGCCGATTGGCTCGTTGCGCGCAAGGTATTCCACGTGTCGCCGTTTTGTGAAATTCGCGGCTACTATCGCTTTCGGTTTGAGCAAGATGCCGGATGCGCGTTTGCACAGATTGATCACTACGATGGCAGTGGGGATGAAGATAAATTGATTGTCACCACCATTCACGGTACGCCACGGTCGCTCACGAGCGCCAGCGCGATCTCTACTTTCCTAACGTTTCCGCTCATGACCCTTGGTGTAGTCGCCCGCATACACTGGCAGGCGTGGAAGCTGTGGAGGAAGAGTGTGCCATTTTTTGCAAAACCCGAGCCGCCAAGTTTGCCGACCACTCGTAGCTATCCGTAACCAAAATAACGGCCGGTCCGAGTTTCCCACTATTCGAATCGCAGTCAAACGTGTATGTCAACCCAAGAATACCCCGTCGCTAACGAAACACTTCCCGGGTACTTGCCCGCATCAGCCAAGCTGCTTTATCGGGTGTTAACCAACATCGATACGGGTGTGCTCACCTTCACCTCGCCGGAGGGAAACACCACAACCTTCAAAGGGGTTCATGATGGTCCGCATGCCGATCTTCGTTTTGCTGACTGGGATGTCGCCAAGGAGGTGCTGAAGTCTGCCGAGATCGGTCTCTCTGAGTGTTACAGGGATCACCGACTGTTTACTTCCAATCTCACCGCTTTCTTGACACTCTGCGCGCTCAACCAGCGGGCATTGGAGAAAGTGTTTTACGGCAAACCTTTGGTCGCTCTGTTCTTCCGCATCAAACACCTGCTCCGCAGTAACACACGCAGCGGATCGAAGAGAAACATATCTGCGCATTACGATCTGTCGAACGACTTCTACAAGCTGTGGCTTGATCCTACCATGACCTACTCGGCTGCGATATTCTCTGGCGACTATACACTCCCATTGGAGATCGCTCAGACAGCAAAGTACGAACGAATTTTGCAACTGCTTGATCCTAAGCCGGGTGAGACGATCCTAGAAGTTGGCTGCGGGTGGGGCGGGTTTGCTGAACACGCGGCTAAAACCCGCAGGGTCAAGGTCCACGGTATCACTCTCTCACGCGAACAACTCGCGTTTGCAAAAACCCGTATTGCGGCGGCGGGTATCGCCGACAAGGCAAGCTTCGAGCTCATCGATTATCGCGACGTGACCGCGCATTACGATCACGTTGTATCCATCGAGATGTTTGAGGCCGTTGGTGAGCGCTTCTGGCCAACTTATTTCAAGGCCGTACATGACCGTCTGAAACCGGGCGGCAGAGCGGTGGTGCAGACAATCACCATCGATGAAGCCGCATTTGCGCGCTACCGGGCCACTAGTGACTTTATTCGTGAGTACATTTTCCCGGGCGGCATGCTGGCACCCGTAAATCGTTTTGTTTCCGACGCAAAACACGCCGGGCTTGAAGCTGGCGAACCGTATCTGTTTGGCAAAGACTACGCCGAGACGCTGCGTCGCTGGCTGCAAGGCGTCAATGCTCAAGCGGAAAAAATCAAGCCGCTTGGGTTTGATGAAAAGTTTCTGCAGATATGGCGCTTCTACCTTTGTTACTGCGAGGCGGGGTTTGAATCCGGTCGAACTGACGTGATGCAGGTCATGCTTACGCGAGTCAAACATTAACGATTGGGGGTTATATGAATTCACTGAGTTTTCGGAAAGTCGCCGCCGGGGTGGTCGCATTCCTCGGTCTATCGACAATAATGGTTGAGGCACAATCCACCGGTCTTCCCGCGCCGATCAGTGCTGACGTACTGGGCGACAAAACCCTCACGCGTCGTGGCGAGGCTGTGATGCGATTTTTTGGTTTGAAGGTTTATGACATTCGCCTATGGACGCCTGACCGGCCACATCGTGACGATGAATTTTTTGCGTTGGAGCTTGTCTACGATCTAGGTTTGAAGGGGGCGGACATCGCCAGACGCAGCGCGGAAGAGATGCGCAAGATTGGTTACACCGATGAGGCAAAACTCAAGCGATGGACCGAAATAATGACCAAAGTGTTTCCCGATGTGAAACAAGGTGACACGTTGGTCGGTGTATCAGTGCCGGGCAAGGAGGCGCGTTTCTACTCGCGCGAGAAGTTTATCGCGGCGGTGCCCGACCCCGAGTTTGCCAAGGCATTTTTTGGCATCTGGCTGTCGGAAAAAACCAGCGAACCACGTCTGCGTGAGCGGCTGTTGGGCGGAAAATAGACGCGCCTGATATGTCATCTTCCCCCATCATCCAAGCTAGGACAAGCACCTGGCGGTTGATCGCATACTCGCTCGCCTCGATTCCGCTGGCGATGGCGGCGTTGCCAATTTACGTCAACGTACCAAAGTTTTACGCGGACGTGATTGGCGTGAGCCTGACAGCCATCGGCGGGTTGCTGCTGGCGGCAAGAGTATTTGATGCCGTACAAGACCCGCTGCTTGGCTACTGGAGTGATCGCACCCGCCATTCAAAATGGGGTCGTTTTGTCTGGGTGATTGCAGGCGCGCCGTTGCTCGCCGCAGCGATGCTTGGTTTATTCAATCCCCCCATTTTGTCCACCAACCTGATGATGTGGTGGCTGGTCGTCATGCTGCTGTTGGTCTACACGGCATTCTCGATGCTGCAAATCAGTTATCAGGCCTACGGCGCGGAAATTTCTGACGATCCAGTGGAACGAACGCGTGTGGTCTCGTTTCGCGAGGGCTTCGGGCTCATTGGGGTATTCCTTGCCGCAGCCTTGCCGCAGATGTTGTCGAACCAATACGGGCCACGCGAGGGCTATGCGATCTTTGCCATGATCTTCATTCCGTTTGTGTTGGTGATGGCGGCGTTAACCGTGTGGTTGTCGCCGCCACCGCAGACACGGGTTTCGACGGTGAGCAAAGGCGCTTTCTCGAATATGTTGTTGCCGTTAAAGAATACGCGCTTCAAAAGCCTTTTGTTGGTGTTTGTGTTTAACGGCATCGCGGCATCAATCCCCGCGACATTGGTGCTGTTCTTTATCGAGGACGTGATTAAGGCACCGGCGCAGGCTGCCGTATTCCTAATTGCCTACTTCGCCGCCGGCGCGGCTGGCATGCCTCTGTGGGTTTGGCTGTCGGCGCGTATCGGCAAAGGCCGCGCGTGGCTGGTCGGTATGCTCGTGTCGATAGTCGCCTTCGTCTGGGCATTCATGTTGGGTGCTGGTGATGTCGTGGCTTTTGGCATTATCTGTGTGTTGTCCGGTCTTGGATTAGGTGCAGACTTGGCGTTGCCGCCGTCAATATTAGCGGATGTGATTGATGACGATGAGCGCGCGGGCCACGGCAGAAACGAGGGTTCCTATTTCGGCCTTTGGAACTTGGTGACGAAGATGAATCTGGCGTTGGCAGCCGGTATCGCGTTACCTTCACTGGCGATGCTGGGATATGTGCCGCAAGGCAACAATTCCGGCCAATCCCTCACCTACCTAGCGGCGATCTATGCATTGTTACCATGTATGTTGAAAGCCATTGCGGCGGCGGCATTGCTGTACTCACCGTTTGCTAGAAGTGTCGCCAAAACTGGTGGCGCTGTTCCTTTCGCACAGCGAGTAAATCCATGAACTCCAAGAATGTGATGTTGAAGTGTTTCTCAAATTGGCAAATGTGGTTCGCAGTCGCGCTGCTGACGTTGATGTCAGGCTGTGCGTCGGCCCCCAAACCTGCTGACTATGCGCAGGAGAAACCCACGCTGGATTTACGCCAGTACTTCAGCGGCACGGTGGATGGCTGGGGTTATGTGAAGGACCGCTCGGGCAAAGTGGTCAGGCGTATGTATGTTGAAATCGTTTGTACATGGAGCGGCGACGACGGTACGCTTGATGAATCGTTCAAGTGGTCGGATGGCAAGACAGAAAAGCGCATCTGGAAACTTCGCAAGGATGGTGATCGGTATATTGGCACGGCAGGCGACGTAGTCGGCGTAGCCACTGGTGCGGCGAGTGGTAACGCGCTGCAATGGAATTACGTGCTGCGCCTTCCGCCCGAGCAGGGCAGTTACGAAGTCAATATGGACGACTGGATGTGGCTCATTGATGATAAAACACTCGCCAACCAAACTGTGATGACCAAGTTCGGCATCAAGTTCGCCGAGATTAATATTTTTTTCCGCAAGCGGTAGAAAGCCTTTATGAGTCTGAATAACAAGATCACCGACTGGTCATCCAAACGCGTCTGGATTATCGGCGCTTCTACCGGCATCGGTGCCGCGTTGGCCGAGTTGCTGCACTCGCGCGGAGCCAAAGTGGCGGTATCGGCACGTAGCGCCGACAAGTTAGTCGCAATGGTGACGCGCTTCGGGAAGAAGAGTGCGCTTGCCCTGCCGCTCGACATTACCAAGGTAGACACCATCAAGGCAGCTGAGGCCGAATTGATCGCCAAGTGGGGCGGTTACGATTTAGTGGTTTTTATGGCGGGCGACTACACCGCGATGCGTGCCTGGGAACTTGATCTGAAAGTTGCCCAGCAGATGATCGATATCAACTGGGGCGGCTTTATGAATGGCCTGTCAGTGGTGATTCCGACCCTCATGAAACGCAAGGCGGGTGGTATCGCGCTGGTATCTTCGGTTGCAGGGTACCGTGGTCTGCCAAAGTCGCTTGTTTACGGGCCAACCAAAGCGGCGCTGATCAATCTGGCGGAAACGTTGTACCTTGACCTGAAAGACAAGGGCCTTGATATCTACGTAGTTAATCCGGGTTTTGTGAAAACACCGATGACGGACAAGAACGACTTTGAAATGCCCTCTATCATCACGCCTGAGGCAGCCGCGCTGGAAATTGAAAAGGGATTCGCCAAAGGCGAATTTGAAATACACTTCCCGAAACGCTTCACTAACATGCTCAAAACCTTGCGTCACCTGCCGTACTCGTTGTATTTTCCGGCAATCAAGAAATCGACCAAACTCTAAGTTCTCCCGTGCCCACGCCACTGAAGCGATTTGTCTCGTACTGGAACAACCTTACCGCTGCCGATGTGGCGCGGCTGGAAGAGTTCTACACCGAAAATGCGGTATTCCAAGACCCTTTCAACCAGGTGCAAGGGCACGCGGCGATCAAACGCATTTTTGATGATATGTTTGTGCGGCTACTCGATCCCAGATTTGTCATCACCGAAACCATCGAGCAGGACAACCGCGCACTGCTGGTGTGGGACTTTAGTTTTCGTATCAAGGCGCTCAACCCGTCGCTGAAACGCACCATTCGCGGCACGTCGCTGATTCGTTTTGCGGCAGACGGCCGCGCCTTGTCACATCGAGATTATTGGGATGCAGCAGGTGAGCTGTATGAACAACTGCCAGTGATTGGTAGCATAATGCGCGCGCTTAAACGGCGGATGGCGTAGAGGCTGCATAAAAACAAGCGCACCATGTGTTGGGCATCCTCAGGCAAAAATGGCTGGAAACGCCCGCCGAACCTAGCTGCAATATCGAATAAATCCAAAAACCGTCGCGAGCGGGCGGACTTGGCGGAGAGGAGCGGATACGTTTCCATTGTACGGTGTACACCGTGTTCGACAAGTTCGCCTGCGAACTAGCCTGAACATTTCATGGCGGCGCGTTCGAAAGCGGGCGAGTAGGTGAACAGGCGAGCGGTTTTTTGCCTGACCGACCACAGCATAGCGGGCTATGCTTCGGCAGCAAGGCGCAACATTGCCGTCCAATCGCCCGAAAGCAAACCTGCAGCACGCATCCACAGCAAGAGAGAAACAAGCCTAATTGGTATGCCAATCGCCCAGAGGCAACGCCCTTGTAAGCAACCAGCGACCGATGAAATATTCAGACTAGGTTGATACAAGGTTTGGGTTAACGCGTTGGCGCTTTGTCGATATACTCAAATACTCGGATCACGCGTGAAACGCCGGAGGTGGTACGCGCAACTTCAGTTGCTGCATCCGCCTCTTGTTTGGTGACAATGCCCATCAAATAGACCACACTCGCCTCGGTCACAATCTTGACATGGTTCGACGAGAAATCCTTCGCACCGAGGAAACGCGTTTTGACGTTGGTGGTGATCAGGGTATCGTTTGATCTTGCGGCGAGTGAGGATTTCCCCCCGACCGTCAACTCATTGGTCACGTTCTTTACGCTACCAATCTTGCGGATCGCTTCGCCAATGTCAGCTTTCATTTTTTCGTCGGATACTTCGCCGGTGAGCAACACGCTGAGATTGAAGCTGGTCACGTTGACATGGGCATCCTTAAAGCGGTCAATGATGATCGACCGCGCCTTCCACTCGATGTTCTCATCTTCGACATAAAAGCCGGTTGAACGACGGTCGTCGACCACAAGCGCAGTTGCACCGACACCGACCGCCGCAATGGGAAAACAACCTTGCAGCATTACCACCGACGCCACCAACCCGGCCAACATCAATAATCGTTTCATTTTCTCTCCAGCAAGTTGGGATAAGTGTGTCAACCAACGCCATCCACCGCGCCTTTGCCTGTCAAGCGCCGAAGGCATCCTTGATCCATTCGACGCTGGCATTGTTCAATTCGTTCATTAGTATGGCATCAAAGCGACAAGGTGGATTGTGGCGTAGGCCGGCGAGATAGTGCTGCGCTGTCGCAATCAGGCGTCGTTGTTTGTTGGCATGAATGCTCCCGACTGCTCCACCGAAGTGGCTAGAGGCGCGCATTCGTACTTCGACAAATACAAGCGTTCCGCCGTCTTGCATGATGAGATCGATCTCGCCAAATCGGCAGCGGTAGTTGCGGACCACAGTCTCCAAGTTCCGCGCGAGAAGAAATTGTTCGGCGAACCGCTCGGCGGCGTCACCTGACTTCTTGGTCGTCAATATCTTCATTCCCGTAATGTCGGTCGCGTAGCCGCAACTAGTCAGCCAGTTTGACGACCTGCGGTCGACCGTCGCGCATTTCGACAAGCGGCAGCGCTCGCAAGAACTGGCTACCCTCAAGTGTGATGCGACCGGTGACGCCATCAATCGGCATAAACGGCTGTTTGGCGTTGCTTCGCACCGGCACCGTAGAAACAACCGTGCCACCGGCTGCTTTATTGGTCTGGGCGGTAGCCGCCTTGTTGACCAACGCATAAACGATCTGCCATGCGTCGATACCCAATGCGTAGAGCCGTTCATACTCGGTCGGCAGCCCATCTTGCGGCCTCGCATACGCCGTCACTGCGGTGTGGTCACGCTCGGCGAACCACGGAATCTCCGGATACTTCACACTATCCAGATCGAGGTTTTCCACTGCGCCAGCACGCGGGTCAAAGGTCTGCGCCGTGGCATACACAGGCAAGCCTTGCGGCAAGAAGGGGCGCGCAAAACGGGCAACGGACATGTCGGCGGCGAGGAAGACAACGTCAGCCTTTGCGGCGTCGGGTTTTTCCATCGCCGTCTTTACCTTCGGCCCGTCGTCCAAGTCGCCGGAAAACACGATGCGTGTGGCAACCGTGCCGCCGAGCTTGAGCCATTCTTTTTCGAACGCCTCTTGGATGCGTTTCGCCAAGGTGGCGTTCCCAACCACAATGGCGACATTGCGAAACCCTTCGGCGGCGGCTGCACGCGCAGCAAGTCTTGCGTCCCAGTCGAGTGAAAGGGTTATGTGGAAGAAGTTGTTTGCGTCTGCACGACTCAGATCTGCCGGTGTGTTCAACGCCAGTGTGGGCAAAAATCCGGCTTCACGCGCCACGATGGTCGCGCCGTCACGCGTCAGCCCCGCCACAATCGCCACCGCACCATCCGTTACTGCTTTACGATACAGCAACGCCATCGAAGTGGCCTCGTCGTCAGCCAGATACACACGCGCCTCAAACTGCGCTTTGCCGTTCAGTTCGGCGGCGGCAAGAAAGCCTGCCTTAGCGGCTTCTGCAGCTTTGCTGAGGGATTTTGATGACAGTGGCAGGATGAGTGCAATCGATTGTGGTTTCTCGACAGGAGGTGTGTCTGCCGCCTGCTTGGCCGGCCCGCTTTCCTTCGCCCCGGATGCAGGGGCGGATGCAGGAGAGGACGGTGTGGCGGCGCTCGCTGGTGGCGACGAGGCGACGATGAGCGGTGCGGGTGTGTCACTCGCCTTTTGCGGCGGAACAGGCTTTTCTTGCGATACTACAGGCACCGCCGCTGAGGCCAAGAGTACCGGAAGCATCAATAGCGCACGCCGAATAACGCGCCCCGCCAGGATCGGCGTGGGGGCTACGGTGGATTCGGTGCCGTTACTCGAATACAGAACCAGAGCCATTGATTGACGCCACCTATGCAAAACGAAGGAATCGAGTCCGAAAAACAACAGGTAAAGCTCGAAGCCGCATTATATGTGGTGGCCACTCCCATCGGTAATCTCGGCGACATCTCCGAGCGCGCGCTCGATATGCTCCGGCGCGCGGATGTGATCGCCGCAGAAGACACACGGAATTCCCAGTCGCTGCTGAGTCACTACGGCATCAAGGCCCGCCTAATCGCGGTACACGACCACAACGAGCAGCAAGCGGCGGGTGGTGTCGTCAAGCTCATCACGGAGGGCACGAGTGTGGCGCTGGTGACTGACGCCGGCACCCCTGCGATCAGCGATCCGGGCGCACGGGTGGTCGCAGCCGTCCATGCCGCGAATTTGAAGGTGGTACCGATACCAGGTGCCTCGGCGGTGGTCGCGGCAGTATCGGCTAGCGGGGAGGGCGAGGCCGGCTTCCTGTTTCACGGTTTCTTGCCGGCTAAGGCCGGTGAACGAAAGCGCGCGTTGGCGGCGCTTTATCCGCTTCGTTATCCAATCGTGCTCTACGAGTCGCCGCATCGAATTGTTGAGTCGATGGCCGACATCGCCGCAGTATTCGGCAGCACCCGCGAGGTCGTCGTCTGCCGAGAGATCACCAAGAAGTTCGAAACGATCAAACGACTGCCATTGGTAGACGCAGTTGCCTGGCTCGAAAGCGACAGCAATCAGCAGCGCGGGGAGTTTGTTCTCGTGCTAACAAAGCCCAATCAGGACGCGGCGAATGAGGCAAAAGAGCTTGGAGCGGCAACACTGGAGCGGACCTTGCGAATTTTGCTTGCAGAGTTACCAGTCAAACAAGCGGTGGCGATGGCCGTACAACTGACAGACGAAAAGAAGAACACCATTTACGAATTGGCGCTGAAGATTCGTGATGAATCGCCAGACGTCTAATGCACACTTTTATAATATCGACATGCAAACTTTTATCCAATCACTTACCATCACCCGACCCGACGATTGGCACCTGCATGTTCGTGACGGTGCCGCGTTGGCTGCGGTGTTGCCGCACACGGCGCGACAATTCGCACGAGCGATCATCATGCCGAACTTAAAGCCACCGGTTCGCACAGTTGCGGACGCCGCAGCATATCGCGACCGCATCCTTGCGGTAGTTCCGTCGGGTACGAATTTTGAGCCGCTGATGACGTTGTATTTGACGGATAACACTTCACCGGAGGACATCTTTGCGGCGAAGGCATCGGGCTTTGTCAAAGCAGTGAAATACTATCCGGCAGGGGCAACGACTAACTCGGATTCTGGTGTCACAGACATTGGTAAATGTGACGCGGTTTTCGAAGCGATGCAACAGGTTGATCTGCCGTTGCTGCTGCACGGTGAAGTGACGGGTGACGATGTTGACGTGTTTGACCGAGAGAAGGTCTTTCTCGAAAAACATCTGATTCCACTCGTGGCGCGTTTCCCAAAACTGCGCATCGTACTCGAACACATTACGACCGCAGACTCGGTGAAGTATGTGTTGGCGGCGGGCGACAAGGTTGCCGCTACCATCACCCCGCAGCATCTGCTGTTCAGTCGCAACGCAATTTTCAAGGGCGGGATTCGCCCACATTTTTACTGTCTGCCAATTTTGAAACGCGAAGAACATCGGCTGGCTCTGGTGCAAGCAGCTACTTCCGGTAACCCAAAGTTTTTTCTCGGTACCGATAGTGCGCCGCATACCAAGAACGCGAAAGAAGCCTGCTGCGGGAGCGCGGGATGTTACTCTGCGCTGCACGCGATGGAGTTGTATGCCGAGGCTTTCGAAGCGGTCGGTGCGCTCGATAAGTTAGAGGCCTTTGCCAGCTTCTACGGGCCTGACTTCTATCGGTTACCACGCAACACTGGCACCATCACGCTAAACAAAACCAAGTGGCGCATCCCGGACGTAGTGCCGTTCATGGAGTCGGGGCTGGTTCCGCTGCGCGCGGGTGACGAGTTGACGTGGCTGATGGCCTGACGGACGCATGGGTCAAGATTCGTAAACGACTCGAAGACCCGATTTTTGCGAGTGTGGTCGAGCTCTTGCCGACGTTGGATCGACAGGGCTGGCCGAGTCTGGACGTTCTGAATGTCATCAGTCGCAATCGCGGCATCGGTAACGCGTTTCAACAGCCTCTGCGATTTATACCGCTGATTGATACCGGTAGTGCAATGTCCTACGAGATGCAGATTGCGACGTCCGGCGAAGTGCCCACGCGCGAGAATTTGCACGATCTGTTCAATGCCTTGCAGTGGCTTTCGTTTCCCCAACTAAAAGGCACCGTCAATGCGGAGCACGTGAAGCGCCTGCAGTCAGGCGGCGAGGCGGAAGCGAGGGCGCGCTGCAAAGCAAGGGACGTGCTGACGATGTTTGATGAAGGCGGTGTGATTGTTGCGAGTACAGATTCTTCGTTGTTGTCCTTGCTGCAAAACTTTGCGTGGCGTGAGTTGTTTGTTGAGCGGCGTGCGGATGTGCTCGCCAATATGCGGTTTCATTTGGTGGGACATGGCCTGATGGAGAAAGCACTAGCACCCTTTATCGGCATAACGGGTAAAGCGATCTTGTTAACTGTCGATCCTACAGACCTTGATCGAGCCGACGCTCTCGATGCTGCGGCGTCCGCATGGCTATGTGATGAGAACAATCTGACTAGTGCAACAAATCTGTCGCCCTTACCACTGCTGGGTGTGCCCGGCTGGGATCCCCGCAATGAACATGCGACGTTTTACGACAACACCGATTACTTTCGCACTGGGCGTTTACGCAACAGCAACGGATCGCCGGGACCCGCGTGAGATAATCAGTGCGGAAGCTCACCAGACAGTCGCTGTGTACTTGTTGCATAGAGGAAGGTCCGGACTCCACAGGGCAGAGTAGTGGGTAACACCCATCCACCGTGAGGTGAGGATTAGAGCAACAGAGACGAGTCGCATGCTTGCATGCGGGTGAAACGGGCAATCTCTACTCGGAGCAATACCAAATAGGCAGGCGTTGATGTTGCTCGCGGAGCCTGCGGGTAGGTAGCTAGAGGCGTACGGTAACGTACGTTCGAGATGAATGACTGTCATACTCCAAGGCGCGAGCCAAGGGGCGTAACAGAATCCGGCCTATCGGTGGGCTTCCACTTTCTTGTTTAGCGTGACGTGTAGATGTCCCAGCCAAAGCGGCACATCAACGCGGTGATCACACACAAGAAGAACACCCGCAAAAAACCGCTGCCACGGTTGACCGCAAGATGTGCGCCGACCCACGCGCCTGCGATGTTGCATAGCGCCATCGGAATCGCGAGTTTGTAAAGGATGTTGCCGCTCCAGGCGAACCACGCCGTCGCGGCGATGTTGGTGGTGATGTTGACCACCTTAGCTGATGCAGAAGCCGTGAGGAAATTGAATCCCATCAGACCGACAAAGGCAAAGATCAGAAAGCTGCCGGTACCTGGGCCAAAGAAGCCTTCATAGAAGCCGAGCACCACACCCACCAGAATTGCCACGAGTTGTTCGTGTGACTGCGTAAATTTTGGTTGATGTAGTGAGCCAAAGTCCTTCCGCATAAAGGTGTAAATCGCAACGCCGATTAGCAGCAGCAAGATAATCGGCTTCAACAGTTTTGGATCAATCATCGACACTGCGCGTGCGCCGAGAAACGCAAACACGGCGGCGACCAACGCCGCTGGAAGCACGGTTTTCCAAGGAATGTCCACTGCGCGCGAAATTTTTGCCAGTGCCACGGAAGTGCCTGCGAGCGAGACAATCTTGTTTGTGCCAAAGATCGTTGCGACTGGTGCGCCCGGAAGAAACACCAACAACGCGGGCACTTGAATGAGCCCTCCGCCGCCGATGACAGAGTCAACGAGGCCGGCAAAAAATGCCAGGGCTAGCAGTGCGGCGAGGGACCACGAAGCGAGTGAAACGCCGGCGGCGTGGGAGAAGTCGAAATCCATGTTGTGTATTGCTAACCCTAGATTAACGAATTCTGAATGCGAAGTTTCCTATTATTCCGAAGTGACTGAACAAGATTTCTCCGCGTATCTCGGCGTGTTCAGGCGCTTTCCTTCGAAAATCTCCCTAATTCGAACAGCGTCTATATTGAAGTCCGTTTTGCCCGTTTCTACAGCATTAGATAGTGCCAACAGGCCGCTTTCTCGGTACAAATCCGCGAGCGCTATTTGAAGCGGCAAGGATTTGTCATCTAGCAGACGTTTCAACAGTGCGCTCTTGTTAGGTGTCGATACCGCTGATAGAAATGCGACAAGAGTCGATTCGTCATATCTTGGGAACTTTGCCCAGTGCTGTTTCCAAAACCCCATAGTGCTTATTTCTGGCGCACATCGATTTGCGACCCCTACCGCGCCGAGCTGAATTGCAAATCCACAGTCGTATGGAATGCGACCGCGCAACCGTTCAGGGTTCATTGGCCAGGATTGATCTCCCGCTGTTTGTAGGCAACTTGCGATCGCGCGCTCCGCGTTTTTTCTCAGGGTCTCCAAATCTTTGTAGCCGAGCTGATACTGCGCGGCTTGACTGAGCAGCTCCGCGTTTCCTTCGTGCAGCCAAGGAGAGAGTCGGGCCTCGGACGAATAAACACCTGCGTTCCAGAGGTGCGCGAGTTCATGCGAGGCAATATCGCGGATCGTTTCCAATTGTGCTGACGACGGCGTTGCCCAATCAGAACCGCTCAACCCGAAGCGAATCACGCTGCCAGGTACGGTGTCAGCCTGAAAACTCCGGCCCCCTACTTCGCGATTTGCCCACCCTATAAAAACAGAGGGTTTGCTGAGTGGTCTGGCTGCCAACTCAGTCGCGAAGAGCCGAATCAGTTGTGGCAGCATTACTGCGACTATGTTGCCAACCGAGTCTGATACGCCTTCATCGACCATCAGTTGCGCTTCTTCCGACTGAACAAACTTGTCTGGCCCCAAGTAAATCCATCCGCGAGGATCTTCCGCGAAGACAGATCCAGGGATACTAATTTCCTCGCTAGATTTTTGTCCCCTAAAAGCGGCAACACCACCTTTGGGGGCGATCACTTTCCATGACGTGGGCCCGTTCCCATCAAATGTTTGAAGGTACTTTGTGAACACTAGGACTCCACCGTGCTGCAAGGGGATGAGTGGCGGATATCGCCGATCGCGCTGAATTCCGTCCCAGCTCAGAATGAAACGGATGTGATCGCATTTTGGTAATCGGATACGTGAACGGTCAAGTTCTACCGTGCAGCCTTCGCTTGGCTGCCATAGCTTGGAACGCACGAAGGAATGCGTATCTGAATCCGCATCATAAAAATCGATTTGTTTTCTTAGGGTTGGATGTTGGTATTCAACGCTTGCCTTTCCCGCGCCCACGTAGCGAAGCACGATCTCTGAAGTGTTCGAATTCGCGAGCGGCGTCGTGCTGGCAAAGGCACTGAATATGGCGGCCAAGAGGGAATTGCGATCGAGATTCATATGTTGAGAATGGCAATTGAGGTTGGTTGGCTAGAAAAAATCGAAGCTTCTATCATTGTGCGCTTTCCGGCAAAAGGACACGTATTGACGTGGAATTTAGCAGTGTGAAGAAGTTTATGTATAAAAATACAGTAATTGCCTGATTTTTCAGCAAAATTCCTACGAAGTTACTTTAGGTATTAAGGCTATCTCATTAATTATCAACGGAGTTTTCCACAGGCTATTTCGCATCAACAAAACACGCTAAGTCCCTGAACCATAAAGAAAAAATCTTAAAAACCTGCTTGACCGCAGGTTTTTGTTTGCCTATAGTGTCCACAAGTGGTGAAAAGTGGGAATAAAGGTATTTTTCCTGCTTTTTTCGGCCGTTTGGTGTGCGACTGGGGTCTGGCCAGGGTCTGGCGGTCGGTCGGAAGCAGGGTTCGCACCCGTCGGCTTTGTGTTGTTTTCGAGGAATTGACGACGTGTTTCAAGGTGCATCACAAATTAACCTAGATGCCAAGGGCCGCCTCGCAGTGCCGGTGAAGCATCGCGAGGCGCTGGCTGCACCGTCTGCTGGGCAATTGGTGATGACTGCTCATCCGCACAAGTGTGTATTGCTCTATCCGGAAGCCAATTGGGAGCCGATTCGTCAACGTGTAATGACCTTTCCGTCGCTTGATGCAACCGCGTCCGTTTGGAAGCGCATGCTGATCGGTTTTGCAGAGAACACCACGCTCGATAACGCGGGGCGCATTCTGCTTTCGCCAGAGTTGCGCACGTTTGCCGGTATCGAAAAGCAAATCATGTTCGTTGGCCAAGGCACCCACTTTGAAGTCTGGTCGCTGACCGCCTGGAACGAACAAATTGCCGCCCTCACCTCGGGCGCTGCCGGGCTACCGCCAGGCACCGAGAACTTCTCGCTCTAGAGGATCGAGTGAATGAAAGCCTCCACACCACCGTTCTCCTCGATGAAGCGGTGTCGGCCCTCCGTATTCGTGAAAACGGCACGTATGTCGATTGCACATTTGGCAGGGGCGGGCATTCGCGTCTCATCCTCAACACGCTGGGAGGAAAAGGCAGGCTGATTGCGATTGATCGTGACGTTGCCGCGATTGACGCGTCTGACATCAACGATTCAAGGTTTACGTTGCACCACGCATCAATGAGTGAAATCTCGCAGGTGCTTGACGACTCAGGAGTTGAAAAAGTTGACGGTGTGTTAGCGGACTTAGGCGTGTCCTCACCGCAGCTCGATGATGGACAAAGGGGGTTCTCGTTTCGGTTTGATGCGCCGCTCGATATGCGGATGGATCAAACCCAAGGCGAGACGGTAGCAGATTGGTTGGCGAGAGCAAACGAACAAGAAATAGGGGAGGTCATCTGGCGTTATGGTGAAGAACGGTTTGCTAAGGCCATTGCAAGAAAGATTGTTGCGGCAAGGGGCCCCG
This sequence comes from Burkholderiales bacterium, assembly GCA_040379385.1. Lineage (GTDB taxonomy): Bacteria > Pseudomonadota > Gammaproteobacteria > Burkholderiales > Usitatibacteraceae > UKL13-2. Next base: position 24,104 of record JBEILF010000012.1, read on the forward strand.
GACGTCTACGGACGACGGGCGAGCTTGCCAAACTCGTGGGTGAAACCGTCCGCACACGCGAGCCGGGCTTCAACCCAGCGACCCGCACGTTTCAAGCTCTTCGGATTTTCATCAATCAAGAGCTTGAAGAAGTAGAGACGATGTTGCCACAAGCGGTGTCGCGCCTGACGGTTGGAGGTAGGTTGGTGGTAATCAGTTTTCATTCGTTGGAAGACCGGATCGTAAAGCGCTTCATGCAATCTGCATCGCGCAAGGATTCGCTCCCCTCGGATTTGCCGATTCGTGCCAACGAAATTAATGAAGCGACCCTGTCGCCGGTGGGCCGCGCTGTGAAAGCCAGCGACGCTGAAGTAGCGATAAACCCGCGCGCACGCTCCGCAGTGATGCGTACCGCCGAACGTACGGGGGTGTCGCAATAATGCGGTTAAACCTTCTGCTGCTCGCCATTCTGGTGTTCTGCGCCCTCTCGGTGGTGACCTCGCAGCATCAGGCGCGTAAGGCTTTTATTGAGTTGCAGTCCGAAAAAGACCGCGAAGCAAAACTCGACCAGGAATGGCGCGAGCTACAAATCGAGAGTCAGACGCTCGGAACACACAAACGCATTGAGCAAAAAGCTTCACGTGAATTGTCGATGACTTTGCCCGACCCGAAGCGGACAGTGATGGTCAATCTCGAGCGGTCGGCGGAGTCGTCCACGTCTTGGGCCGCACCACCTGCGTCTGCGCCAGCCGGGGCAGCGAAATGAACTACACCAGTAAAAAAATTCAAGCACCCGAGCTGCGCTTGAAGCTCGAAGGCTGGCGTTCTCGTCTAGCCCTACTGGGTTGTCTGGCACTTTTTGCCCTTCTGTTTGGCCGCGCGTTTTATCTGCAAGGCCTGAATAATGATTTCTTGCAGGCAAAGGGTGAATCCCGCTTCGTTCGAGTAGTCGACATGCCGGCATCACGTGGCGCAGTGCTTGATCGCAATGGCAAGCCCCTCGCCATCTCGACACCAGTCGAGTCGATTTGGGCTAGCCCGGCGGACGTGGATTTGGACGAGAAGGCGATCACTAAACTCGCCGCAGCGCTTAATCTCGACAAAAAATTGGTTGCAGACCGCTTCGCCGATAAAGACAAAAATTTTGTCTGGCTAAAACGTCAGCTTTCACCGGAACAAGCGGCGCGGGTGATGGCGTTAAAGACACCGGGCGTCTTCCAGCAACGTGAGTACCGCCGTTTTTATCCCGCCGGGGATGTGACCGCGCACGTGATCGGCTTCACAGGCATGGACGATCAAGGGCAAGAAGGAATTGAACTCGCACAACAAGACGTGCTGGCGGGTGTTCCCGGCCAGCGTCGCGTGATCAAGGATCGTAAGGGGCGCATTGTCGAGGATTTGGAAAGCCTCAAGGTACCGCGGGATGGTAAGCCGCTAAAGCTCTCAATCGACGAACGATTCCAGTTTCTTGCGCACCGCGAGTTAAAGGCTGCTGTTGAAACCAACCGTGCCAAGGGGGGCGCGTTGGTGATGCTCGACGCGAAGACCGGAGAAGTGCTGGCGTTGGTTAATATGCCTGACTACAACCCGAACAACCGCGCCGCCTACAAACCGGCGCAAATGCGTAATCGTAGCGTTGCCGATACCTTCGAGCCAGGCTCCACCTTTAAGCCGTTTGCCGTTGCGGCTGCGCTGGAAGCCGGCATTGTGAAACCATCGACTGTGATCGTAACCGGCAGTAGTTTATCTGTCGGCGGTCACACGATTACCGATACGCATCCGCTACCGCAGATGACCGTGGCGGAAATCATCCAGAAGTCGTCAAACATTGGCACGGCCAAGATGGCGCTGCAGTTACCCTCTGAGACTCTATGGAGCCTCTACAGCGACCTGGGGTTTGGTAGCAGCCCACGCACTGGGTTTCCTGGCGAGGTCAGCGGTAAATTGCGCGCGGCTAAAACCTGGAAGCCAATAGAACAGGCGACCATGTCTTACGGCTACGGCTTGTCAGTTTCGGCGTTGCAAATAGCGCGGGCCTACACACTGTTTACCAACGATGGCGTGTTGTTACCGGTGACTTTCAGCAAGCGCGAGACGGACGTCATCGGCAAACAGGTGCTGTCGGCGGCGACGGCCAAAACGATGGCGGCGATGCTTGAGACGGTGACCCAGCAAGGTGGCACTGCGTCCAAGGGGCAGGTATCCGGTTACCGCGTTGCCGGCAAGACTGGCACTGCGCGCAAGTTGGTGAACGGACACTATTCGCAGTCATTGTATTTATCCTCATTTGTCGGTTATGGACCGGCGTCGAATCCTAGATTCATCATGGCCGTCACCATCGACGAGCCTTCCGCTGGCAAGATTTATGGTGGTGAAGTGTCGGCACCAGTGTTCTCAAATGTGATGGCGCAGGCGCTACGCATGGCAGGCGTACAGCCGGATGCACCGGCGTTGGTTGATGCCGGGCGTACGCCCGCCAACCCTGCCGGATCGGCTAGCGTGGTGGTTTCGCCGCAACAGCCGCTAACGCCGCTGGTGACGCCTTTTTCGACAACGCAAGTTGCTGTGGCCCCGAAGGATCGCGGATGAAGGCAACTGGTAGCCAGCCAATCCCCCTCAGCAATTTGCGTGATGTCATTCAGGCGATCAATCAATTGCCTGCAAGGTTAGAACACGCCACTGCTGCGTCGCGAGATGCGCGCTTCGGCAGTATTTTCTTAGCCTATCCTGGTGCGGTGTGTGATGGGCGAGCGTTTATTGACGACGCCATAACACGCGGCGCTTCAGCCGTTATGTATGAAGCGACCGGCGAGTTCCGCTGGAACGATGCCTGGCGAGTTCCTCATATCGCAGTGACAAATCTCAAACAATTTGCCAGTGCTGTTGGTGCCCACGTCTACAGCTATCCGTCAAACGAGCTGTGGATGGTGGGTGTGACCGGCACCAACGGCAAAACTTCTGTTTCACAATGGATTGCGCAGTCACTAGAAATGGCCGGTCGGCGCAGCGCGGTGTTGGGCACCATCGGCAACGGTCTGTTGGGCGCACTCACAACTGCGGACAACACAACACCGGACGCTGTCTTGCTACAGCGCTACCTGCGTGACTTCGTGACTTCCGGTGCGGCAACATGCGCGATGGAAGTTTCCAGTCATGGACTCGATCAGGGTCGTGTGTCGGATGTTAAATACGATGTCGCGGTGTTTACCAACCTGACGCGTGATCATCTCGACTACCACGGTACGATGGAAGCCTACGGTGAAGCCAAGGCGAAACTATTCGCGCTGCGCGGACTAAAGACTGCAGTGGTAAATGTGGATGACCCATTTGGGCGCGAGCTCGCAGGTCGTTCGGAACGGCGTGGTGTCGATGTGATTCGGTATGCAACCAAGACCGGCAGCAAGTTCGCCAACTTGATTGCACACGATATTGCCGTCACCTCCGCAGGGCTCAGTTTCACGGTGCAGAGTCTCGATGCAAACGGCCTGACGACAGATGAGGCGCAGGTTGAAACAGACATCCTTGGCGCATTTAACGCAAGCAACCTGCTGGCAGTGATTGGCTGTCTGAAGGCTAGTGGTGTTGCCATCGCAACTGCGGCGTCTATTGTTGGCCGCTTAGCGCCGGTGACTGGCCGCATGCAAAAAGTCCGCGCAGCGATAAACGCGGCAAACAAACCGCTGGTGGTTGTCGATTACGCCCACACGCCGGATGCGCTGGAAAAAGTGCTTTCCACCATCTCCGCGATCGTGCCAGACAAAGGCCGCTTGATTTGCGTGTTTGGTTGCGGCGGTGATCGCGATACCGGTAAACGGCCTCTTATGGGTGCTATCTCAGGGCGATATGCCGACTTTACAATCCTAACCTCCGACAACCCGCGAACAGAAGACCCGGTCAAGATACTTGCCGATATCGGGGCCGGCATCGGTGCGGCACCGCATCACACGGTCATTGATCGCCATCAGGCAATTTTTGAGGCGCTTGATCGGGCTGCGGCAAATGATGTGGTGGTTATCGCCGGCAAGGGGCACGAGGACTACCAAATCATCGGGGAGACTAAACGTCACTTCAGCGATGTTGAAGTCGCTCTCGAAGCGTTGAGTGTTTGGAAGGGGCGTGCTGAATGACCGGCGCGACGATGACAATCGCAAATTGTGCACGCGCATTGGGTGCGCAGTTGCACGCCAAAAACAGCAACGCCATGTTCGCCGGTGTGTCGACCGATAGCCGCTCAATTGCGCCGAATGAGTTGTTTGTTGCGCTCAAGGGGCAGACCTTCGACGGTCACGAATATGTCGAACAAGTACGGCAGCGTGGCGCGGCGGCAGCATTGGTATCGCGCCTGATGCCAACTGACCTCCCACAAATTGTCGTTAGCGACACGATGCTGGGCTACGGTGCGCTGGCGCAGTACTGGCGCAGCCGTTTTACGCTACCCATCATCGCCCTGACCGGCAGCAACGGCAAGACAACTGTCAAAGAGATGCTACGGTCGGTTATGGCAAAACACGTGGGCGGTGCCGACGGGGTGCTGGCAACCGAAGGCAATCTAAACAACAACATCGGATTGCCGCACATGTTGTTGCGCTTGGATTACCATCATCGCGTCGCAGTGCTTGAGATGGGGATGAACCACCTCTTCGAAATTGACTATCTCACGCGCCTGGCTGTGCCCGACGTGGCGCTGGTCATTATGGCGGGAACTGCGCACATTGGTGAGCTCGGATCGCGGCAGGCAATTGCGCAGGCGAAGGGCGAAATCTACGCTGGACTGCGCGACGACGGCGTGGCCTGCATCAATATCGACGACCAATACGCCGACTACTGGCGACGCCTCGTCGGGAAAAACAGACGCATCGTGACCTTCGGGACGGCACCATCAGCCGAACTGCGCGGCGAACTCACACAATCCGGATTGAGGCTGCACACGGCAGTTGGGACCGCCGAAGTCGGCTTGCAGGTGATGGGTGAGCACAATCAACGCAATGCCATCGCGGCTGCCGTCGGTGCCTTTGCGCTGGGTGTTTCGCTGCCGACGATTGCCGCCGGGCTCGCAGAGTTTTCAGGGGTTGATGGCCGATTGCGGCGCTACGTTAACCCCAATTTTGCCACCATCATCGATGACACTTATAACGCCAATCCGGATTCGATGCGTGCCGCCATCAATGTGCTGACGAAGCTGCCGGGCAAGCGATTGCTGGTGCTGGGCGATATGGCGGAGCTCGGAGAAGACGCGGCTGTGATGCATGCGGAAATCGGAAAGGAGGCAAAGATGGCACAAGTTGATGGACTGTTTGCGCTCGGCAAACTTGCGCGTGAGTACTGCTCAGGCTTTGGCGTGGGTGCGGTACATACGGCGAGCTTTGACGAACTAGTTGCCACCTTGAAGCCGACGCTCGACGCCAACACAACGGTACTCATCAAGGGCTCGCGCTTTATGCGAATGGAGCGTGTTGTTTATGCGCTAGTGGATTCTGCACAAATCAAGCCAGCGGAAGGAGTTCACTAATGTTGCTCGAACTCTTCGAGTGGTTGGGTAGAGACGTGCGGGCATTTAACGTATTCAGTTACATCACGCTGCGCACCGTGCTGGCATCAATGACCGCGCTGGTGATCTGTTTGTTATTGGTCCGTGGATGATCCGCAAATTGACGGCGCTGAAAATCGGCCAGTCGGTGCGTAGTGATGGTCCGCAAACGCACTTGGTAAAGGCGGGTACACCCACTATGGGGGGTGCGCTGATTTTGACGGCGGTTGTCGTCACCACACTACTTTGGGGGGATCTGAGCAATCGGTACGTGTGGGCATGTCTCGTCACCACCGTCGGCTTTGGTGCGATCGGTTGGATTGATGATTACCGCAAGGTCGTGCACAAGAATTCCAAAGGGCTCTCCGCCAAATCAAAATTCTTCTGGCAGACCGTGATTGCCGCGACTGCATTGTCCTATCTTGCCTTCCGCGCCAACTTGCCGCAGCAGACCGATCTGATCGTGCCATTTTTCAAGACAGTGGCGATTCCACTCGGTGCCATCGGCTTCATCGTCTTGGGTTGGTTCATGGTGGTGGGCTTTTCCAACGCCGTGAATCTAACGGACGGCCTTGATGGCCTCGCCATCATGCCCACTGTGATGGTTGCATCGGCGCTTGCCATCTTTGCCTACGTCGCCGGTAACAAAGTGTTTGCCACTTACCTCGGCGTGCCGCATATCGCGGGTGCGGGCGAACTCGCAATTTTTTGCGGCGCGATTGCCGGCGCAGGGCTTGCCTTTCTGTGGTTTAACGCCTACCCCGCCGAAGTGTTCATGGGCGACGTCGGTGCGCTGGCACTCGGTGGCGCGCTCGGATTGGTGGCGGTGATCTGCCGACAGGAAATCGTCCTGATCATCATGGGCGGCGTGTTTGTGGTGGAGACACTGTCGGTGATGATTCAGGTGGCGTCATTCAAGCTGACGGGCAAACGCGTATTCCGCATGGCACCGCTGCATCATCACTATGAACTAAAAGGCTGGAAAGAAAACCAGGTCGTCGTGCGCTTTTGGATCATTACGATGATGCTGGTGTTGTTTGGATTGTCGACGCTGAAACTCAGATGAAAGAAATATGGGCACACGACGTGAAGGTTTGGGCGACGCTAACTCGCGAAGCGATGTTAAGCCCGAAGAGCGGCGGAGACCAGAACCCGCACGTCGTGCGCTTTTGGATCATTA
>JBEILF010000013.1:0-29402 GCA_040379385.1 Burkholderiales bacterium
TTGACCAACACACAGGCGATGTCATTGCGCGTTTTGAGAACATGCAGCGTATCGCGATCCATCTCTTTCAAGGTGTAGGTGTCGCGCGGCGCAACCGGATTGCCGGGACCCGGCTGTACATCCTCCCACCAGCCGTGGTAGGCGCCGCAGAAGCGCACGAGATGGGTTTTGCGTGTGTGATACCGCGCCAGCCGTACGGCCTGCATGACCGCCTCAGTGCCGGACATATGGAACGACACTTCGTCCATGCCGGAAATCTCGCGAAGCTTGACCACATTGCTGGCCACACAGGGATGGTAGGTTCCAAGCACCGGCCCCATCGCGACAACACGCGCACTGCCTTCAGTCATGCAAGCTTTATAGAAATCCACGCCGAACACATTCACGCCGTACGATCCGGTGAGGTCATAAAAAACATTGCCGTCCAAATCGGTAAAGGTGACCCCCTCGGACGCCTGGATAAAGCTGCCGGTCTTCAGATGCTGGCGCAAAAACGCGCTGTACTGGTACGGCACTCGATAGGCACCGGTGAACTGCAAATCCGAAATGCTTTCGGCCGCCTGCTGCGTCAGTGCGACCGACTTAGTGAAGCGCTCACTGTAGATCGCCGACAGCTTGGCGAGCCCGGTCTTTCGGCGGGCGACGACATCATCCGGCGCACCGTCAGAGCCAAAAAACTTGGCTTCGTCGTAGCTGTAACCGGGCAACATTTTAGCCACGCGTTTGGCCATCCGCGAGTGCCCCGCCAGAGAGGGATGTTTGGCCATCGACAGTTCCAAACGTCGCTTGGCCCGGGGCAGCGCCGCGGCCAGGGCGGCAGCACCGGCGACCATCAATGTCATCGTTGTATCCATCCAATCACCTATCCTTAGAAGAAGAGTTATGACAGATATACGCGCAATTGTTGACAGTTCTGTGAACGCCGAACGCTCCCCGCCGCCGACTTTGCCACCGTCCCTTGCACCTCGTTGGCGGGACCGTCTGTTTCAACAGGAAGATCTGAATTTCCTGCTGACCAACCGCGTGCCACGAATCTTGCTGACACGATTCATGGGCTGGTTTAGCAAAATTGAGCAGCCGCTGATTCGTGATGCCTCGATCTGGGTCTGGCGCTGTTTTGCCCAGCTGGATTTAAGCGACGCGCGCAAACAGTCCTTTACAAGCCTGCACGATTGCTTCACACGCCAGCTAGTCGATGGCGCAAGAACGATTGACCAAGACACTACCGTCATGACCTCACCTTGTGACGCCATCGTTGGTGCTTGCGGAGCCATCGAAGGCACGCAGATCTTCCAAGCCAAAGGATTTCCCTATGCGCTGGCTGATTTGTTGGGCAGTGAAGCACTCGCCGAGCAGTACCGTGACGGCACTTATGTGACGCTCAGGCTCACCTCAAGCATGTACCACCGCTTTCACTCGCCGCTCGATTGCCGAGTAACCCACGTCACGTATATCTCAGGTGACACCTGGAACGTCAACCCGATTGCGCTGAAGCGGGTGGAAGGGCTGTTCTGCAAGAATGAGCGCGCGGTCATTCACACGGAGTCGCAAGGGCGACGCATCTTGTTGGTGCCAGTCGCGGCGATTTTAGTGGCGAGCATTCGCCTTCACTTCCTAAATGTGCTGTTGCACCTGCGCTACCGGGGTCCAAACGAGATCGCTTGTGATGCAAGTTTTCAGAAGGGTGAGGAGATGGGCTGGTTCGAGCACGGCTCGACCATCATCGTGCTGGCTGAGAAGGGATTCTCGTTGTGCGACGAAATCACCGTCGGCACACAAATTCGGATGGGGCAGCGGCTGATGCACTTGCCGACTTAGCGAGAAACTCACCTATCGACGGGCATTTTCAGCAATTTATGCTCGAAACTGGCTGTCAATACTAGCCTTTTACCTTTTTGCGGTGACGGGAACCAACCATATTGACCCATTGCCGTCATTCAGATTTCGCGGAAGCCGACATCGAAGCCAGGCGCAACACTTGCGTTTGTCCGTCACTGATGTATAGTCATTATATATACATAAAGAAGGTATTCTTGATGTCAATTCAGTCAATCTCCAAGTGGGGCTCAAGTTTGGCGGTTCGCCTTCCTGCTGCCTTTGCAAAGCAAATGCGGTTAGGGGAAGGGTCGAAGGTCGAGATCGCGATCGACGGCAAGCGCCTAGTCGTCGTTGCGGTCGACGACGAACCTGATTCAAAGAGCTTCTTTGCTGGGGTGAAGGCGAGTCAAGCGCAACAAGGTCTTGTTGCCACAGGCAGACCACGGGGCAAGGAAATCCGATGAGTGCGCCGACTGCTGGCGACATCATTTCATTCAAGCCGGAGCTCGATGCAAAGGGCCACGAACAACAGGGGGCACGTCCGTGGTTGGTTGTCTCGGTTAAACCCTACAACGAAGCGAGCAAACTTGTTATGGTTTGTCCGATCACCACTCACCAAGGGCGTGTCGAGCAAGCCAATCCTGCTGAAGTGTTGCTACCCCCTAACTGTGGGGCTAGCGGCGTCGTGCTCACGTTTCAGTTGCAGACCATCGATTGGATGGCGCGAAGGGTAAAACCTCTTGGGGCGGTCCCCGCCGCGACGCTAAAAGCGGTTTTGCGGAATCTAAAGATTTGTCTCGGGGTCTAGGTCTTTACCAACATTAAGTGGCGAAGTCGCACTGCTTTGAGCAATGACGAGATGCATTCTTCTGTTTGACAGGATGCTGGAGATGTCCGTTATTGGCCCAGGCTGTGTAAAAACGTGCTCTCAGTTAAATTTTGCTCGATTTCAAGGGCCCTCAAACCATTACCCGATTCAAGTTAATCGATTGCGGCGCATCCTAAGCCGTCGCATTTTTTAGATGCGAGTTTCTTTCGCGTTTTTACACAGCCTCGGTCGATTCTGCCGAAGTCAAAATCGTTCCACAAGGAAGTGAACCGCCCCATTCCACGCAATTTACAAACTCGCCTATTGGCGGGCATCTTCAGGCATTTACGCTTGAAACTGCCCGTCGATATTGGACCTTCACCTTTTTGATTCGGCGTCTACAACATCGGCAATTTGGCGCGCGAGGGTCTCAACTTGGGTGCGATTCTCGCCTTCGACCATCACACGGATAAGTGGCTCAGTGCCAGACGCTCGCAACAGCACCCGTCCGGTTCCCGCCAAGACCGATTCAGCATCAGCCACCGCGCGTTTCACGGCAGGTGACGCCGCGAAGTCGAATTTGGATTCGGTACGAATATTGATGAGCACCTGCGGATACATCACCAAATCGGCAACGTATTCAGCCAGTGAGGTGTTGTTGCGCGCCAGCGCGGCGAGCACTTGTAGCGCGGAGATCATACCGTCGCCGGTGGTGTGTTTGTCGAGGCAAAGAATGTGGCCAGAGTTTTCGCCGCCGCATTCCCAGCCGCGCTCAATCAACATCTCCAACACGTAACGATCACCGACCTTGGCGCGCGCAAATGGCACCCCCATTTCCGCCAGCTTTTTCTCAAACGCAAAGTTGGTCATCAACGTGCCGGCAACCCCGCCCTTCAACTGCGCGTTGGTATGACGATCCTTCACCACCGCATAGAGCAATTGATCACCGTCGAATACTCGCCCGCTGGCATCACACATCATCAGTCGATCAGCATCACCGTCGAGTGCGATACCCATATCGGCGCCGACTTCGACCACTTTGGCGGACATGGCTTTGGTATGGGTGGCACCAACGCCTGCGTTGATGTTGAGTCCGTCGGGGCGGTCACCGATGGCAATCACCTCAGCGCCCAACTCGTAGAAGAGCTTCGGCGCGATGTCGTAGGCGGCCCCGTTGGCGCAGTCGACCACGATCTTCATGCCGTTCAAATTCAGCGCATTGGGGAAAGTGCTTTTACAGAACTCAAGATAACGTCCCGCCGCGTCTTCCACACGACGCGCCTTGCCCAACGAAATCGAGGGCTTGCAATCGAGCGGCGCTTCGATGGCTTTTTCAATCGCCGCTTCCACGGCATCGGGCAGCTTCATACCATCGCCAGAAAAAAACTTGATGCCGTTGTCATCAAACGGGTTATGCGAGGCCGAGATCATTACCCCCGCTGAAAGCCGTAATGCTCGCGTCAGAAACGCTACTCCGGGGGTCGGCATCGGCCCGACCAACAAGACGTCACAGCCGGCCGCCGCAAACCCCGCCTCCAACGCGCTCTCCAGCATGTAGCCCGAGATACGTGTGTCCTTGCCGATCAATACCGCCGGCTTACCGGCCTTTTTACCTTTATGGATTGCGTCTGCGTCAGCGGCCAGTACCTGGCCCGCAGCATAACCCAGCTTCAGCATAAAGTCCGGCGTAATTGGCGTTTCACCGACCTTACCGCGAATACCATCCGTTCCAAAATATTGCCGAGACATTCGTTCTTTCCAGAATAATTGTAGGCGGTGTTTCTGCCGCTACCTAGGTTGAATACCTTAGCGTCGAATTATCGCAGAAGGGCTATCCCAAGGCATTATCAAGGCGCGATCAAGGTGCTATCTGGGTGCTACAGCGCGCCGCTCTGTTTTAGGTCGAGGTAACGATTTACCAGTGCCATCGGTAGTTGTTCTGGCACGACATCCAGCACACGCACCCCACGGGCGCGCATACGCGCCAGCACCGCTTCACGCTCAGCGGCATAACCAAGTGCGGCGGCATGTTCAATCAAGTCCGCCTCCCGCAACGTATTTACGCCTTGAGAGGATGTCTCCTTTGCCGGTTGCAAGGTGTCCTCAATGGCCTTCTCTTTCAAGTTGGCGAATAACACCAAGTGCCGCCGCTTGAGTTGTGCAAGGGCCGAATGGAGACCGTCTTCATCCTCGTCACGCAGGTTCGATATCACCACAATCAGCGCGCGTTTATTCAATCGCTTGCCAAGATCCACCGCCGCTTGGTAATAGTCTGGCGTCTTCAGTGATGGCTGAAGTGGATACAGCGCGTTGAGAAACCGGCTCACCGTCTCCGGCGTTTTTTTCGGTGTCAGGAATCGATCAGCCGTATTTGCTTCTCCACCAAAAGTCATCAACCCTGCACAATCGCCCTGCCGGATGGCGACAAACGTAAGTAACAAAATCGCGTTTAAGGTGTGGTCAAAATGGGAGAGAACATCATCTTTCGCATTCATGCGCCGACTGCAGTCGAGCAGAAACAGAATCTGTTGGTCGCGTTCATCCTGATACTCACGTGAAATCAGTTTTACGCGCCGCGAGGTGGCTTTCCAGTCGATGCTGCGCGGTGAATCGCCGTCGCGGTAATCGCGCAGCTGGTGAAAGTCCATGCCGTCGCCGCGTCGACGGCGTTTTAATACGCCGAGTTGTGAGAGCCGGTGGTCAACCGCGAGTAATGCGTAACGTGTCACCGCCGCGTAATTCGGGAACACACGAATGCGTGCTGCCTCATCCCCCGGCTCGCTAATCGTAAGACCAAAGACCCATAACCCGAGTGGTGATGCGAACCTGACCCCAGTGCCGGCAAAGCGCATATCCCCCCGTTCGGTTGCCGTCAGTTGATAGCGGCACTCCACAAACGCGCCCGCGGGAAGTTTCACCGCAAACGGCAAGTCATCAGTGCGGCAGGTGGCGGGATACAAATCGTAGACTTGTAACGCTGCGCGACGTGAGCCCAAGTTGCTGAGCTTAAGAACCACCTCAATGGGTACGCCGACTGGAATAGTGTGCGGGATGCGCCGCTCCACTCTGATCCAGTCAGGCTGCTTTAGTCTGGATACCGACACCAGGGCATCTGCGAGCATCAGTGCGGCCAACCCTCCCGCTGCCAATGCCCATATCCACCAGACTCTCTCATCTGTTGGTGTCAACAGAGAAGCAACAATGCCGACCAGCAACAGGCCACCCAACACGTAGAGCAAGCGTACGGTCGGCACAGGCAGGTATGCAACAGTAGCCGTGGGTTTCATCATTACCTTTGAAGGCTGGCTGCTGAGCTCAGACCCGCGGTGCTTCGACCTGGCTGAAGAGTTCGCTCAACACGTAGTCCACGTCGCGTCCTTCGATTTCCATCTCCGGCGAAGCCCGCACACGGTGGCGCATGACGGCAAGCGACACCTCTTTCACATCGTCGGGCGTCACAAATCCACGCCCGGCCATCAAGCCATAGGCACGCGCTGCGCGTACCAAAGAAATCGCGCCACGAGGTCCCGCACCAGCGGCCAGCAATGGAAAATCGCGTGTCGCACGGGTCAGCCGCACCGCATATTCGAGCACACTATCTTCAACCAACATCGCCGCTGCGACTTGCTGTAAGGCGATGATCGTTGCGGGTTTGACGACCGTCATCACTTTGTCCACATCCAACTTGTCCGCGACCGACATTGCCGTGACCGCACGTACCATCGCCGCCTCATCTGCGACCGTTGGATAGTCGATACGAATCTTCAGCAGAAAACGATCCAGCTGCGCCTCTGGCAATGGGTACGTTCCCTCCTGTTCGATCGGGTTCTGTGTGGCAAGCACCATAAACGGCATCGACAGCGGATAGTGGTGCCCCTCGATGGTGACCTGTGTTTCCTGCATCACTTCCAACAATGCCGACTGGGTCTTGGCAGGCGCGCGGTTGACCTCATCGGCGAGCAAGAGATTGGTAAACACCGGCCCCTGGCGAGTGCGAAATTCGCCCGACTTTGCGTCGAAGAGCGTGTGCCCGGTTATATCAGAGGGCATCAAGTCTGGTGTGAACTGAATGCGCGAGAAGTGGCCATCAAAGGTTTTGGCGAGCGCCTTTACCAACAGTGTCTTGCCGAGTCCGGGTACCCCTTCAACCAGCACGTGGCCGCCGGCGACCAGTGCCATCAGCACCTGCGAGATGATAGCGTCCTGACCGATAACCGCGCCACGCATTTGTTCGTGTATCGCACCCAGTGTTTTCGAGGCTTGCACAATTTTCTCATCGGACGGTGAAGATGCTGAGGCGTCTTCACTGGTGTTGTTCATATTTGGCGAGTCATTCACGGTGTATTCCTACTGGAAGTCTTGATTTGAGGGGGCAGCCGTTTGCGCCGCAGGAATCATCTTGCACCCTGCGGCGAATGCAATCTCGCGTCGCCGTCAAGCCGGGTTGTGAGAAGCATTAGCCATCGGATGACGTACAGGCACTCGCGGCGCGAGTCGACCTTCGCCATCAACAAACGCCTGGTTTCATTCAGCGTCAAGCCGCAGAGGCGCGCCGCGTAGTCGAGTCGCTCGACATCAGACATCAACGTCGTGCGTGGATGCCGATGCGCCAGGCGGGCCCAAAATCGTGCCCTCACCGGCGTAACCAAGACCATCCACTCCGACCAGCTCGCCAGCCATCCGCCGGCAGCACGGATGTGTTCACGCAGGCTACGGCGCGGCGGCAATACCGGCGGCAACAGTGGCCCAAAACGCGGCAACACATGCCATATCCAACAGAACAACAAAACGGCAACGCTTAGCAACACCATCCACGCATGCTCACGCAGCCAACTGCCCAGCCCGATTGTGCTTGGTTGCAACATCAACAACATGGTTGTGGCTTGCCCGGCTGGTTTGGTCTCGCCACCGGTAAGCAGATGCCAGATCAATTCGGCGTGGTCTGCCTTGCCCAGCTCTTTCCACTGCACAAAATCAAAATTGCTGATTGCGGTGACATGCCCGCGGCCAACCTGCATTTGTACGATACGGCCACCCAAACGATCATGGGCGACTTCAGCGGTGGCACCCGGATTGGTTGCGACCTGGCCGGACGGGTTCGCTGGTGTCACCAACAAATTCTGAAACGCATAAAAGATCGCCTTAAACGATGTTCCATCCGCGAGCCTGATCTGAGAAGCTTGGGCTTGCGGCTGCACCCACTGCCCGGGTGTGATGGGTAACGGACGGTTGCGCGCCTCGTTGCGCGGTTTGACAACGTACTCTTGCGGGGATTGTGGTTCGGCTTCGTCAGCATTGTCAGGCGCAGCAGGGTTTTCTACCGACGGTCCGCTGCCAGCCTTATCAACTTCGGCATACTTGCCACCGCGCCATACCAATGGTTTACGTGCAATCGACCAGCGGGCTAACAACGGATCGCCAAACAGAGGACGTTCAGCCTCAATCACCAAACGACCGCCCTGCTCCACCCAGGCGCCGATCGCGTCAACTCGCTCCGGCGTCATACTCGGCAGGCGGTTGGCACCTAACAACAGAACGCCAACTTCAGGCTTACGCAACTGTAAGTCGAGCTGGTCTGACTTTGCTGCCCTGACCGTGTTGGCACCTTTCACTGTGAGGAGGCGTTCCAACGCAAGGTAAGGGTTGGTCGCCGCTTCGCCCTTAACGCCGACCCACTCGGTTTCTTCGACAACCTCGATCCAGCGCGAGGCAGCAAAAAGTGCGGCTGCCAACAGCACCACGCCAACCAAGATCCAACTCCAAGTGCGGCGCGAGAACAACTGGCGAGATTGGCCGCTCGGTGCCTTCGCCGTCGCGTTCATGTCAGCGCTCCGACAGCACCTGACGCAGCGCGCTCGCCCATCCGTTGCGCCTGCCGACCGGCCAGCGAAAAATGTGCTGACCATGCTGCAATCAATTGTTCAACCTCATCGCCACTGACCGTCTGGCGGGCGTAAGCAACCCGCTGCCAGGTGGCCACCAGTCCACGGAAGTATTCAGGCTTGGCGGATCCAGCACCAGCGTAGTGGCGGGCAACGTGCGCTGCACAAGTGCCCTCGGTATCTCCCGGGGCGATTTCGAAGCGACCATCGGCGATTAACGACACCAACGCGGCGCGGTAGAGCAGCGACAATGCCAGTCGTACATCGCCCCGTGACAAGGCCTGTGCAGCTGCACCAGGCACATCGTCCGGCAGCGAATCCGGACGAACATCGAGACCAAACAACATATCCGGCATCACTCTACGTCGCTGCCAATCGCGCCCTTCGAGCTTGCGGATCAGCAAGTACAACAGACCAACGATGGCGGCCGCACCCAACCCCCACGCCAAGGCGCGCAGGCCATATGCAAGCCATTCGCCAAAACGTTCCAACCAATCCCAGCGCAGCGGCTTCGATGGCTTTCTGTCACTGCCGGGCCCGACGTATTTCAGTGACCACGTTTCGCGCGTTTCACCAAAAATCGGATCACTCAGAATTTGTTTAGCTTGTTGTGCCGCACCCGTGGATGGTGTCCCCAGCGATGCCGTCGTGGTGGGTGCAGCCGGCGGAACAGCAGCCGGAGCTGCCGTCAGAACCTGAGCAGTAGCGGGGACTTCGGACGCACTTGGCGCGACGCTTGGCGTTTGTTGCGCCCCGCGTTGCGGCATTGGCACCTGTGCGCGGCTTTCATGAGAATTCACAGCAGCAAGAGACACTGCCAGCGCCAACCCAATTCCAAGCGCTGTGCCGATACCGCCTGCAGGTTCCACCTCACGTTCCCCCGCGCGCC
The DNA here is from genome assembly GCA_040379385.1 of Burkholderiales bacterium. Taxonomy (GTDB): domain Bacteria; phylum Pseudomonadota; class Gammaproteobacteria; order Burkholderiales; family Usitatibacteraceae; genus UKL13-2. The sequence goes on from JBEILF010000013.1 coordinate 9,398, forward strand.
ATGTAGATGATTGCGCAGCGAGTCGTCGGGCTGCACGAAGCCGCTCCGACATGCGCTTAAAGGCGAGTTCAATATCCCACCCTTCAAGCGTGGTGCGTGTGTTCAGATACAACGCAAATCCGGCAGCCACGTAGAAGGGCTCAAGCAACAACACAACACACACAGAGAAAAAATTCGACAGCCACTGCAACCAATCCGGCGGCGACTCGACAATCCAGCGAAATGGATTTATGGAGCTCGCATTACCAGGCAAAAACATCTCGGCAAAGGCGTAGATGGATAGCACCAACAGCACCTCGAAGTGTGCTGAGATAATCGTCAGCCAAACCGCCGTCCCACGGCCCTCGCGTCCCAGCACAGTTCTCCGCGAAGTGGCGGCTTTGCCAGATTGCTGCTCCAACTGCGAGATCGGTAAGCTAAACGAGCGTGCGCCATCAAAGCGCCGCCACGTCAGCGCGGCAAACATGCCGCTGCCCGTCCACAAGCTTGGTAGCGCCCGCCAGGTCGCCGTCATGCCGGGTGGCGCGCCAAACGCCGCACCGGCCAACACATGCAAAATCACCCGATCAAACGCTGGCTTTAGCCACCAAATCACAAAGGTCGCAACCAGTGGTTTGGCAAAGCAAATCAGATTGATCAGCAGCGCTGCGGCCAGATAGACGCTCGCCCAAACCGGGAAAATGTCGCGCCGCCAAGCGAGTACCATCGCATAGCCGAGATCAATTGCTTCAAAGCCGCTGCGTTTACGCAAACGGACCGAGATATCTTCAAGCCGCATGCTGCTCCTGCAAGCGTGATGACCATGCGTTGACCTTGCGGCGGCGACCCACAAAACAAAAATAGGCAATCACCAGCACCCAGCCAACGACACCAAATGCGTACTTCACTTCTACCGGCGGCACCCGTGAGGCCGACCAGAAGGCTTCGATAAAAGCGGCCATAAACGTCATCGCTGCCGCGCCATACAAAATGCGTACCGCATCGTGCGAGGCCGTCTTGAGGGCATCGAGCCGGGTACGGCGGCCGGGGGCAATCAACGCATAGCCCAGTTGCAATCCGGCTGCGCCTGATAACGCCGCGCCGACCAACTCCAGTGCGCTGTGTCCGGCCACAAAGCCCCAGAAGGTTTCGATATAACCAAGCTGTGTCAGATGGCCGGCGATGGTGCCGATGACACCGCCGTTAAACATGAGGAAAAAGATCGAACCCACACCAAACAACAGACCGCCCGCAAAACACTGGAAGTCGATGCGCACATTGTTCCAAATGTAGTACCCCCACATCGCCACGTCGCTTCCCGCTTCGCGCGCCTCACCGAGCACACGATTGGCGGGGTCGTACATCTGCTGTACTTTGGCGAGTTGTTCAGCTGGCATCATCACATACGCAAACTCAGGCAAAAATGGAATCAGGATGGTCAACACAATCATGGGCAGAAACAAACAAAGAGAGGCAACCAGCACACTCCGCCAATGCAACCTGACCAGCTGTGGGAACGTTGATCGAACAAACAGTAGCACCCCGCCACTCTCACCTGGTTGGCGGGCACCATACAACGCCTGATGCCCCGCCAGCACAAGCGCTTCCAGCCTTGCGCTAAGCTCGGCGCTGTACTGACGATCACGGGCGAGTGCCAAGTGCCGTGCCAGTTGTCGATAGCGGTAAGGCAACTGGCTAGTGAGGAAGACCTCCCGACCGGCAACCGGCTTGCCACCGGCCTCGACCAACAACCAGTTTTCGAATTCGGTCCACGCCGGGCTGTAGCGGGCCTCGAAGGCGTCTTGTCTCATCGGTTCATCCACTCACCCGCGCGCTTTCGCGGTCGGCTCGAGCAATGTCCGGGCCGGAAGGCGGTTGAATACGACCGGTAAAAACATGCGCAAGCCCGACGAGTTGTTCGGCAGTGGCGGGTTTATCCGTGTTGACTTGACCATTCGCACCATCGAATACTGCAGTCGCATGTGCAGCCAATTCCGCCGCGCGTTGGTCAGACCAGCGTTTGCGACGCTCGGCAAAATCGATGATGGCGTGCTGTTCCTCAAGCGTTAGGGCCGCTTTCGGCAATGGAAAACTGGCTCCCGAACTGGGCGCGACGCCACTGGTGCGGGACGCCTCTAGGCGTTTGCCGATCGCCGATGCGGGCGGCGCGTACACCACCAATGTGCCGGCGGCGAGATCCCCGAGTCGTTTGAAATCTCGGTTGGAAAGACAGGCGATGAGCCCGAAGCCGTACATGAGCGGCAGGAAATCCACGGCGCGCAGGGTGTTGCGTATCACCGACGCCCGCCATCTGATCGGAGTGCCGTCATCATGCAGCACGCGCAAGTGGCAGGCGCGTTTGCCAGGGGTCGCGCCATTCCAAAGCACCTCGAACAAGACCGGATATGCCCACTCGAGCAGGAATAACATCAGCAGCACCAAGCCAGTGCCGAATTTTCCGAACAGGGACAACAATGTGGCAAATGCGATGTAGACCACAGCACGTAACAAAAAATCGATGACCCAAGCGCGTGCCCGCGCAACCGGCCCCGCCACTTTCAGCGTGAGTTCAATTCCTTCTGGCGTCGCGACAACGCGCGGCGTATCGAGCATTTGATCTGTCAAACGAACAACTGACTAGGCGTGACCATCGTCACCCAAAAAGATGTCTCGATAGGCGGCATAGGTCGAGGTGAACACCAGCGGCAACACCACCAGCAAGCCCAGCCCCAGCGGGATCGAGCCTAAGATGAAGAGCACGAGAAACACGATGCCGTAAAGAAGGAATGGCAGAATATTCTTCAGGCACCCCTTGAAGCTTGCCGCGAGTGCGTCTATTGGCGACATGTTGCTGATCGCCACCAATGCGGGGGCAAACCAGAACGCCATAAATATTGGTAACGCCACCGCCATTACAATCAGCAGCACCAACAACGTGCCCAACCCAGCACCGACCAGCAACCCACCCAGCGCACCGGTATCACCGCTCAGAATTGCACCGATGGCACCGGAAATGCCCAGAACCACAACAAACAGTGTGCCCATCAAGATAATCAAGGCCAGCCAAGACGCCATATAGAGAAGACCCACGGTGAGCAGCGGAGTCGTGTACGGTGCCTTAAAGCCAGCAAAGATATCCGAGACTTCCAGCGGGCGGCCATTCTGCTGGGCGTGCGCACCAAGCATCAGCGCGCCGCCAAAAAAGCCAAACAGCGCATACCCAATCAAGGTACCGAGCATGGGGATTAAACTCAGGGCGAAGGTGATGGCAAAGAAAATGACGATATTGACGACCCAAATCATCGGCGATTGCGTGAACAGCGACCATCCCTGTCCGACCCAAGCGATTCCTTGGCCGACCGAGGTTGACCGCCCACCGGGGATGAAGGATTCAGCGCTGCTCTGAGGCTTTGCCGTTAGCACTTCGGCGGTCGGTGCGGCGTACGGATTCTGCGGTTTGTTATCTTCCACGGTGGCTCCTTGGTTGCTATGAAAGTCGCGGCTCGCTGAAGTGAATATACCTTACCGAACGCAGTTCAAAGATGGCATTTCGTCGACGCAATCGACGCGGTTCGGGGATGGGCAGGCTTACGTAGTTTTCCGCAGCGATGCGTCACGCTTTAGCGGGAAACGTCGCCAGTAGAACGACGCGCGGCAGCCGTTGAGACAATCAGCAAAACGACTTTAGACTTGTAGTTCTTCACGGTCCGCGAAAAACCGTAGCGCATCAGGATTGGCCAACGCCTCACGATTTTTGACCGGCCGACCATGCACAACATTGCGCACCGCGAGTTCCACGATCTTGCCCGATTTCGTACGCGGCACGTCGGGCACGGCGAGAATCTTCGCTGGGACGTGGCGTGTGGTGGTATTGGTACGAATGACATCCTTGATGCGCTTTTCCAACTCTGCGGTGAGCGTGTGACCGTCCGCCAGGCGGACAAACAACACCACGCGTACGTCTCCAGGTTTGTCCGGTGGCCAGTCTTGGCCGATGACCACGGACTCCATGACCTCCTCTAACTTTTCCACCTGTCGGTAGATTTCGGCAGTACCAATACGCACACCACCGGGATTTAGCACGGCATCCGACCGACCGTATATGATCATACCGCCACGGGCGGTGATCTCGACGTAATCCCCGTGCGTCCAGGTATTGGGGAAGTGTTCAAAGTACGCACGCCGATACCGACTGCCATCTGGGTCGTTCCAGAATCCAATCGGCATCGAAGGGAATGGTTTGGTGCACACGAGTTCACCCTTTGCGTCTCCGTCACCCCGTCCACGAATCGGCTTGCCTTGGTCATCCCACGCATCAACGGCCATGCCCAACATTCGCGTTTGAATCTCGCCGCTATAAACCGGCAGCACGGGTACGCCGCCAACAAAACAACCGAGGATGTCGGTGCCACCAGAAATGGATGACAGGCAGATATCAGCCTTGATATTGCGATAGATATACTCGAACCCCTCTGGAGAAAGCGGCGAGCCGGTCGACATCACCGCCCGCAACCCACGCAGTTTATGGGTCTTGCCAGGATTCACCTTAAGCTTCGCGAGTGACTCATAGTACTTGGCCCCCGCTCCGAAGTGGGTGATTTCGTCAGCAGCCGCGTAGTCAAACAGGATGTTGCCACGCCCCAAGAACGGGGAGCCATCAAACAACACCAGAGTGGCGTTTGCGGCTAATCCAGAAACCAACCAGTTCCACATCATCCAGCCACAAGTCGTGAAGAAGAACAGCCTGTCGCCGAGCTTGACGTCACATTGCAAGACGTGTTCCTCCAGATGTTTCAGCAAGGTACCGCCGACGCCGTGCACGATACACTTCGGCACACCAGTGGTGCCGCTCGAATACATGATGTATAACGCATCGTTAAAACCCACACGAACATAGGTCACCGCCTTTGGCTTAAACGGTTGGAGAAAGTTCTCCATCGCCACCGCGCGAGGCACACTACCCACATCCATCGGCGAGCCGGATTCTGCTTCGATGTCGTGCAGATAAGGTACGATCACCACCCGCGATACGGTCGGTAGTTGTCCGACACATTCCGCGATACGCGACAGAGTCGGTAGCGATTTACCGTTGTAAAGGTAGCCGTCACAGGCAATCAGCAGTTTTGGTGCGACCTGGCCAAAACGATCCACCACACCCTGTAGACCGAAGTCCGGCGAACATGAAGTCCACACCGCGCCCAGGCTGGTCGCCGCGAGCATCGCCACCACGGTCTCCGGCATATTGGGCATGAATGCAGCAACTCGGTCGCCCTTGCCGATACCCATGTCGCGCATCGCCTGCTGCCAGAGCGAGACTTGTTCATCCAACTCGCGGTAGGTCAAACGTTTACGTAGTTTATCCTCGCCCCAAAAAATGATCGCGTCAGCATCGGTGCGCGACTTAAAAGTGCGCTCGATCAGATTCTCGGCGAAGTTGATTTTCCCCTTCGGGAAGAACGTCGCACCGGGCATCTGGTGTTCATTCACCAAAATATCTGCGCCAGCCTTAACGCCGCGCTCGCCAATCACGCCGCAGTAATTCCAGATCGCTGACCAAAAATGTTGCGGGTTACGCACACTCCAAGCGTATAGCGCGTCATAACCGGCCAGGTTTATCCCGTAGGCTTTGTTGACGGCGACCAAAAACGCCGTGACGTTAGCATTCGCCACACGTTCAGGCGTAGGGATCCAAAGCGGTAATTGTTTGTTTTCGGCCATGAGAAATCCTAATCGAGTTTGCCGCCGACAAGCTTGCGGTCTTGCCTCGTCCGCAGCACAGCGTCGATGGCGGCTTCAATCCCGGCCTGCATCGTCGATAGCGCCATTGAAGGCGCGCTGCCATTGACCACTTGCGACGGCAAATACGGAACGTGAATAAAACCAGCACGAGTATTAAGTTTGTGGGTAGCGATATGGTGCAATACGCCATACATGATGTGGTTACACACAAATGTACCGGCCGTGTTTGACACTTCGGCCGGTACGCCCTTCTTTTGCATGGCTGCAACCATGGTCTTGATCGGTGTTGTGGAAAAGTAGGCAGCCGGCGCTGCTGCAACAATAGCCTGGTCGATCGGCTGGTTTCCGTCGTTATCGGCGATACGTGCATCGTTCACATTGATTGCGACACGTTCGACAGAAATACAGTCTCTCCCGCCAGCCTGCCCGAAACATAACACCACACTGGGTTGATGTTTGGTGATCAGCGCCGTGACCGCCACGATTGCGCTACCAAATACCGTGGGTATACGCCGCGCAACAATCCGGTGCGAGCAAATTGTGGACGGCAATGACTTGGCGATTTCCCACGAAGGGTTGATGCGTTCAACACCAAACGCCTCGAAGCCTGTCACCAAGACAATAGGGGTGGTTTTCATCTACGTCTTTGCCTAACGCGCAGTCCATCCACCATCAATGGAAATCGAAGTCCCCGTCACGCCTTGCGCGGCATCTGAGGCGAGGTACAACGCAAGCGAAGCCACCTCATCAATCTCGGCAAAGCGTTTATTGGGTTGCGGTGCCAACAAGATGTCACGAATCACGTTCTCGCGAGGGATACCGTGTACCCTGGCTTGATCATCGATTTGCTTTTCAACGAGTGGTGTCAGCACATAGCCCGGGCAGATAGCATTTACCGTGATGCCTTGCTCGGCAACCTCCAGCGCACAGGCCTTTGTAAAACCGACCACGCCGTGTTTTGCGGCAACATAAGCCGACTTGAAAGGTGATGCGACCAAGCCGTGTGCTGACGCGATGTTGATCACACGTCCCCATTTTGCCGCCTTCATGTGCGGCAGGGCCGCGCGCGTGGCATGGAACACCGAAGACAAGTTAACGGCAACTATCGCGTCCCATTTCTCAAGCGGAAACTCATCCACCGGCGCGACGTGTTGAATCCCGGCGTTGTTCACCAAGATGTCGCATCGACCGAGCGCTGATACCGTCCCACCAACCATCGCCGAGATTTCTGCCGGTTTCGACATGTCGGCGTGAGAATACCGAACCCTGACGCCGAATTCGGCTTCCAATCCGGCGCGAATTTTTTCAATCTCATCGACATCACCAAAACCGTTCAGCGTGACGTTTGCTCCCTCGCGCGCAAATGCACGCGCAATGCCGAGACCAATGCCGGAAGTGGATCCCGTAATGATGACGCAACGACCTTGATGTAAGCGTGACATGTATTGCTCCCCCACGTTAGCCAACAATTGCGCCAGCACGCTGCATCTCTACATGCGGAATACCGTCCTCGATGTATTCCGCCGAGTCCGCCACAAAGCCAAATCGCCGATAGAATTTTTCGAGCCGCGCCTGGGCACCGATACGGTTTGGCGTCGCGGGATAAAGAGCATCATGACGACGGCAAGCCTCGGCCATCAACTGTTTACCGTAGCCACCAAGTCGATAGCCTTTGGTCGTAATGACGCGCCCAATCGACGGTACCGCAAACTTCACGCCGGTATCAACCACCCGACAGTATGCGGCGAGCTCACGCTTGCCGCTCGCCTCGTGCCAGCCGAGCAAGTGCCACGACACAAGATCCGCGCCGTCTAAATCTTGAAACGGACAATTTTGCTCGATTACAAAAACGTCAATGCGCGCCGCACACACTGCATACCAATCGCGGCGGGGTAGATCGTCAAAGCGCAAGAACTGCCATTGCAACAGCTTTGGCATAGTCGACTACTTAACCTTCGCCAGATGCAGCCACGTCTCGACCACGGTATCGGGATTAAGCGACATCGACTCGATGCCCTCCTTCATCAACCACTCTGCCAAATCTGGATAATCAGAGGGGCCCTGCCCGCATATGCCAACGTACTTGTTCGTCCTGCGACACGCTGATATTGCCAGATGGAGCATCCGTTTTACGGCAGGGTCGCGCTCATCAAAGGCTTCCATCACCAGACCCGAATCGCGATCAAGTGCAAGCGTGAGTTGTGTCATGTCATTGGAGCCGATCGAGAAGCCATCAAAGCGCTCAAGAAATTCGTCGGCCAGAATCGCATTCGATGGGATCTCACACATCATCACAATCTTGAGCCCGTTTTTGCCACGCTCAAGACCGAAATCCTTCATGATCGCCAACACGGTGTCCGCCTCACCCAGCGTGCGCACAAATGGCACCATCAGTTCGATGTTGGTGAGACCCATGGTGTCACGCACAAACTTCATCGCCTCACATTCGAGTTTGAAACACTCGCGGAACGAATGCGCGATATAGCGTGATGCGCCACGGAAACCCAACATCGGGTTTTCTTCCGTGGGTTCATAACGCGGCCCGCCGATCAAGTTGCGGTATTCGTTTGACTTGAAGTCTGAGAGTCGGACGATGACCTTCTTTGGCCAGAACGCCGCCGCAATCGTAGATACACCCTCGGCAAGTTTTTTGACGTAGAACTCTTTCGGTGAGGCATAACCCCGCGAGGCGTTAGCCACTTGTGCGCGAAGCTCATCCGGCAGCTTGGCGTAATCCAGACAAGCCTTCGGGTGAATGCCGATGGTGTTGGAGATAATGAACTCAAGGCGCGCGAGCCCCACACCTTCATTCGGCAACTGGGCAAAATCAAACGCAAGCTGGGGGTTACCGACGTTCATTGCGATCTTGACCGGGATGGCCGGCATGTTGTCGAGCGCGACCGTCACGACCTCAAATGGCACCTTGCCTTGGTAGACATATCCGGTATCACCCTCGCAACAACTTGCGGTGAGGTCTTCACCATCCTTTACCACCTCGGTAGCGTCTTCACATCCGACGATGGCCGGCACACCGAGTTCACGAGCAATGATCGCGGCGTGACAGGTACGACCACCACGATTGGTGATGATGGCCGAGGCTTTCTTCATGACTGGCTCCCAGTTGGGGTCGGTCATGTCGGTAACGATTACATCGCCGGGCTGAAACTTATGGATTTCATCGACGCTGGCAATCACCCGGGCGGGGCCTGAGCCAACCTTTCCACCAATCGCACGACCTTCGGCTAACTTTTTCCCGGTAGCGTTTAACTTGTAACGCGTCAGCGATCCGGTCTTGAGTTCCTGAGACTTAACCGTCTCAGGGCGCGCCTGCAGAATGAACAATCGGCTATCACCGCCATCCACGCTGCTTTCCTTGGCCCATTCAATATCCATCGGGCGAGCGTAATGTTTTTCAATAGCTACGGCGTACTTGGAGAGTTCTTCAACGTCGGCATCCGTTAACGAAAATTGATTACGTTCAGCTAAGTCGACGGGTTTGGTCTCAACCGACCGGCCCGCAGATTGGGCTTGAGAAAACACCATCTTCTGCGCCTTGGTCCCGAGCGTACGACGCAATACTGCCGGTGCGCCGTTCGCGAGGCAGAGTTTACTGACATAGAACTCATCCGGATTCACCGCACCCTGCACGACCATTTCGCCTAGGCCATAGCTCGATGTAATGAAAACCACATCCGGGAACCCGGACTCGGTGTCGAGCGTGAACATGACGCCCGCAGCACCAGTGTCGGAACGCACCATCCGCTGAACGCCCGCACTTAGCGCAACGTCGGCATGCGCGAATCCCTTGTGCACGCGATACGAAATCGCCCGGTCGTTATACAGCGAGGCAAAGACGTGTTTGATCGCTTGCAGGACGTTTTCGATCCCCTTGATATTCAAGTAGGTTTCTTGCTGGCCGGCGAAGGAGGCGTCTGGCAGGTCCTCTGCCGTTGCGGATGAGCGCACGGCGAATGAGGCCTCGGGGTCATTCTTGGTCAGCTCGCTGTAGGCTGCCCGGATCTGAGAGTCAAGCTCTGGATGCAAGGGCGCGTTAACCAGCCACTCCCGCACCATCGCACCGGTCTTGGTGAGCTGATCCAGATTATCTATATCCAGATTCACCAACGCAGCATTGATCTTTTCGGTCAAGCCGTTGCGGGTAAGAAACTGCCGGAAAGCCTCTGCTGTGGTGGCAAAGCCCCCTGGTACACGAACCCCGACTGCCGAGAGCTGGCTGATCAGTTCGCCAAGCGAGGAGTTTTTACCCCCGACGGACGCAACGTCCTTCATCCGGCATTGGGAAAGTGGCAGGACCAGCGACGCTGACGACATGGTGGACTCTTTCTGGAAATGTTGCGGCGCAAAAGACGTAAAATTATAGCGGACGCCGGTACAGAGAACGCGATACATGTGTCCGATTGATAAATCTCCATAGAGGGCCGCCCGTGCCGCATAAACGCAGCGTATTTTTTGTCTCAGACCGCACTGGAATTACCGTGGAAATGCTCGGCAACTCGCTGCTTACGCAGTTTGAGGAGGTTGAGTTCAAGCGGGTCACGCTGCCGTTTATCGACAATATCGAAAAGGTCCACGACGTCATCAGCCAGATTGAAGCAATGCACCGCGAATCAGGCAAACGACCGCTGGTGTTCACCTCCCTGACCGAAGACACACTGCGCGTGGCGCTGGGTCAAGCCAACGCCATGGTGCTGGATGTGTTCGACCGCTTCATCGTTCCACTCGAAGAAGAGCTTGGCGTGAAATCGTCGCACGCCATTGGCCGCAGCCACTCCGCCGGCAACTTCAAAGACTACAACCAACGCATTGAAGCGGTGAATTACACACTCGCACACGATGACGGCATCACCAATCGAAATCTGGAAGAGGCCGACATCATTCTGGTTGGCGTGTCGCGGTCAGGCAAAACGCCGACATGCCTCTATCTCGCCTTGCAATTCGGCATTAAGGCGGCTAACTACCCACTGATCCCGGAAGATTTGGAAAAACTCAAGCTGCCGCCTTCGCTACTGCCACTAAAGAGCAAAGTGTGGGGTCTCTCGATCATGCCGGATCGCCTTGCGCAGATTCGCCAGGAGCGAAAGCCCGACAGCAAGTACGCCTCACTTGAAAACTGCCGTTGGGAAGTGGCGACGGCGGAACGCCTGATGGAAAGTGCCGGTTTAACCTATCTAAATTCGACCACCAAGTCGATTGAGGAACTGGCGACAACCATCCTGCACGAAGCAAGGCTTGATCGCCGCGTGTATTGATGGCCGCAGCCGAGTAACACGACGGGTCGACCAATCTCTAACGGACGGGCATGCTGCATCGCAGCATGAACAAGTGTTGGCAAATCGCCGCAACGCCCGACAAAAGCTGGTGTTTGGCGCAGATTGCGGGATAATTTGTCGTTGACTGCGGCGTTACGTTTGTGCGTCGGCTTGGCATCCAGCCCGATGCTCAATTCCGCAAACGCCGCCAAGAGATTTTGCGTTACGTTTTTTGTCTAATAATTGGGTTTCGATTTCTTGAGGAGTAGTTCATGTCACGACGTTCATTTGTTAAACGCGGCTCGGTGAAGCGCGCGGTTGTTAAACGCCTACTGCCGACGATTGTTGCAGCATCAATGGCCGCGGGCGCATCTACCGCCAATGCGGTGCAATTTCAAGGTGTATATGTTTTCGGCGACAGCTTGTCGGATTCCGGCTACTTCCGTCCATTCTTGTTGAGCATCGGCGTACCAGCCGGTACCACCGCCACCCTCGGTCGTTTCACCACCAACCCGGGCCCCGTGTGGTCGGAGATCATCGCTCAGTACTACGGCGGCAATCCTAATCCGTCCAACGCCGGCGGGGGCATATTTGCCCAAGGTGGTGCGCGTGTCGCAGCGGCTTCGACCTCAACGCCCCCAGGCGGCGCGCAGCGTCCGGTAACAACACAAATCACCGAGCATTTGTCCGCGACCGGCGGCTCGGCGAACCGCAACGGACTCTATGCCATTTGGGCCGGTGCTAACGACCTCTTACAAGCCGGTGCCGCCGGTATCGCGTCTGCCAACGACGTCGCTGCGCAGTCCGCCCGACTCCGTGCAGCCGGTGCACGTTATATCGCCGTGTTTGGCTTGCCAAATCTCGGCCTGACACCAGGCGCGCAGGCTGGTGGTGCCGCCGCAGTTGCATTGCAAACCCAGGCTTCTGCTGGTTTCAACACCACACTCTTTAACGCGCTGGCTGCAACCAATCAGCGCGTCATTCCGGTCGACGTATTCTCGATGTTGAATGAAGTCGCAGCCAATCCATCGGCATTTGGCTTCACCAATATCAGCGGCACGTCTTGCGGACCGTTCCCACCGTTCGCCCCCGCTGGCAACAACTCGCAGTTCTGCACCGGCTCGACGCTGGTTCCTGGTGCCACACCGTCGAACTATCTGTTTGCCGACAGCATCCACCCCTCCACCGGCGCACACGCCATCGTCGCCGATCTGTTCAAGTCGTTGATCGACGGCCCCAACGCCTACTCGGTGATGGCGGAAGTGCCGTTGTCTTCACGCGCCGCACACGTACGCACACTGGATTCCGGCTTATTGCAGGGTGCTGCGGCCGAAGTCGGCAAAGTCACCGCGTTTGCCGCCTACGACGGCGGCAAGACTGATATCTCCACATCAAACCTGAACCCGCAAACCAACACCAAGAACCGTGCCGCGACGGTCGGCTTGACGATGCGCGTCTCGGAAGGCGTGACGGTCGGTGTTGCTGCGGGCAAGAATAACAACGAAGCACGGATGGGGGCAGTGGGCCAGTTCGACGTTGACGAGAACACCATTTCGTTCTTCGGTAGCGCCAAATCAGGCGGCCTGTATGCCAACGCGAGCTTCTCCATCGCAGACTTGAAATTCAACAACATCCAACGTTACGTCAAATTTGGCAACGTTACACGCACCAATCGCTCATCCGCGAACGGTACCAACACTTCCGGCAACATCATGGTTGGCTATGACTTCGGGCTAGGTGCGGCGACGGTCGGTCCGTTCGTCGGTTGGACCAGCCAGCAGGTTACCGTCGGCAACTTCCAAGAAAGTGCTGGCGCTACCGCACTGTCGACTGACCTGAATATTGACGGCCAAACACGTAACTCCAGCGTCTTGAGCGCCGGTGTTCGTGCCAGCGTGAAGATGGGCAGCTTCACGCCGTATGTTCGTGTTTCGTTTGATCGTGATGAGGCCAACAAAGAACGTTTTGTGACCGCATCGCCTGTGACGATCACACAAAACATCAAGTACGACATTCCAGCCTACCGGGCTGACAACAGCTGGGTCACAAGCGTGATCGGCGTTCGTGGCAACATCACCCCGCAGATCGGTGTGGGCTTGGCATATACCGCCGTATCGAGCAAAGAAGGCGTGAAACAAGACGGCGTCACTGCCAACGTAAGCTTCGCGTTCTAAACCGCTTAACTGACATCTTCGGTTTCTCGATTCAGCCGCTGACGGAAACGTCAGCGGCTTTTTTTCTCCTATCGTTTCCCCAGAGTGAAGCCTTTGCTTGCCTGTTGCAGCAGGCTTCATGCATCATCCGCCTATGAAACGTGTCTACACCGCGCTAAACCTCCCCGATGCACACTTGCTGCGTGATCTCCTCCAGCAAGCAGGAATTGCCGCACACGTCTTCAACGAAAACGCTAACTCCTTGGTTGGGCTGGTGCCGGTCGCTGCCGGCCAGCCGCAGGTATGGATCGCCCAGCCACACCAAGAGCGCCACGCCAAGGCGGTGATTGCCGACTACCAAACACGCTCCCCCACCACTGTGACCAAGACTTGTAACGCCTGCGGCGAATCGAGCCCGGGCGAATTCGATTCATGTTGGAATTGTGGTGCCGCATTTCCAGAAACGGCGTAATGAACCGGGATGGGCGGCGGCACGCGGTCAGCCGCCACCACACATCACAACGCGCCCCGGCTGCGGTTCGCGCGCGGCAACGGCTTCACAATATCCGAGCTGGTCGTCGAGGTGATGGACAAAGGTGGCTCCGTTTCTGTAGACAGCTGACTGAATTTCTTAAGTGGATTTCTGCCGAGAATCGCGCCGCCAGTTTCAGTGGCTTGAGGTTGAAGTAAGCCTCATCAGGGGTTTGGGCGTGAAGTGATGAATGCGCGCGACGGGTATTGTAGAAGTTGAGATACAGACCGATGGATGTTCTGGCCTGGCTTACCGAGTCGTAGGCTTGGAGATAGACCTCCTCGTACTTCACGCTCTTCCACAGCCGTTTCACAAACACGTTGTCGCGCCAGCAGCCCTTGCCATCCATGCTGATCTGGATGCCGTTGTCGTTGAGCGTGTGAATGAAGGCGGCTCCGGTGAACTGGCTGCCCTGATCAGTTGTTCATGATCTCAGACTTAGCGTACCGGTTGATCGCCTCCTGTAGCGCCTCAACGCAGTATTGGGCATGCATGGTGATGGAGGCCCGGTGTGCCAACACCCGCCGCGTCGCCCAGTCGATGACGGCGGTGCGGAAGGCAAAGCCTTTGGCCATCGGGATGTAAGTCATGTCCATTGCCCAGACTTGATTGGGACGGATGATGACCATGTCGCGCAGGGGGTAGGGATAAATGCGGTGCTTGGGATGCTTCTTGCTGGTGTTGGGGTTGCGGTACAGCGCTTCGATCCCCATTTACTTCATCAGTGTGCCGACGTGCTTAGGCCCAACCTGATGTCTTTCTCGATTCAACATGTCGCGCAGCATCCTAGCCCCAGCGAAGAGGTGCTCCAGATGAATTTCATCATTCTGGCGTGAGCGCCAGATCGTGCGCCGAAGGTAGCGCAGGTAGGGTGTAGACGCTAGCGCGGCTGATGTTGACCAGTTCGGCCTGCCAGGTGATGGAGAGTTTGTGTGCGGGACCGCTCATCGCTTTGCGCTCAGCGTGCCCGTTTTGCTGAGCGCGCTTTCTAAAAAATCAATTTCCAGCGCCTGTTGCCCGATGTTGGCATGCAGCGCCTTCATGTCAACCGGCGGCTCCGCTGGGTGGCTTGGGGCACCGAACACGTCGGCTGCGGGCGACAGCAACTGGTTCTTCCAGTCGGCAATTTGGTTGGCGTGCAAGTCATACTTCTCACATAACTCAGCAACCGCGTTGTCGCCGCGAACGGCGTCGAGTGCCGCCTTTGCTTTGAAAGCCGGTGAGTGGTTCCGGCGTTGTCGTCTTGCCATTGTCTTGCTCCTTGGAATCGACCCTCGCAGGTCACATGGGAGCAGAATATCCACTTGTCTCACCGTCAAAATTTCTGCGGCCACTTCTAGCCTGAACATTTCATGGCGGCGCGTTCGAAAGTGGGCGAGTAGGTGAACAGGCGAGCGGTTTTTTGCCTGACCGAGCACAGCATCGCGGGCTATGCTTCGGCAGCAAGGCGGAACATTGCCGTCCAATCGCCCGCGAGCCAACCTGTAGCCCGCATCCACAGCAAGAGAGAAACGCGCCAAATTGGTTTGCCAATCGCCCACAGGCAACTTCCTGCTAAGCAGCCGGCGACACATGAAATATTCAGGCTAGACTTTGCTCCGGATCTGCATCCATCCGATCAAGTGGCACGTCAATAAACGTGTAGGTTCAATGTTCCGCACCTACGATGTTTTCATGGCCCAGAGCAATGGTCGAGGGCTTATTGCAAAGGTTACTCGCGGCGCGACCGTAATCAAAGTCTAAGTGCCCCGGTAGCAACGCCAAAAGTACTAGAGTGGCAATGACGTGACTTCTGTTTCTTCTCCACTGAAACAGGCGACCTACCGTGAATACGGTTTGCTGGATACGGCCCTGCTGTCCGCCAGTTCGGTCTAACTCAAGTTGATTTATTCCTCGCACCCCAATGCGGGGGTGCGAGATCAATATTTCAATGAATTAGCAAGGGCGAAAGCGACAGCGCGCTCTACTTCAATGGAATACGATACGGTCCAATAACGGAATTGAATAGCATGTCGCCGTCCTCAAGAAATTGCAGGATGGCGTAGGCTCCGTTACCCTTGTTGTTATGACCGAATATCGTTCGTGAGACAGTTGCACCGGTTTCCCAGTCGAGGCCAGTCACTTCCCAACCATCTTTCTCGGAGTATCCGTTTACAAAAACCGCCCCGGCACCTGAGCTTGCCAAGGGCACCATGCTTACCGATACGACATCGCCACGCGTCCAAGCCGAATAGAAACGGTTTTCCTTTTCGTTCCAGACTATCTTCTCAACACCACGCGGCGGGCGATGTACGGGGCCAACCGTCATGACATCAATAATCCGGTCAGGATGGCCCTCCTCGATCAGATTATTCACAACAAATGCTCCGTAGCCTGAGGAGATAATCGTTTGCTCTGATTGAAGCCAGCGACGTTGTTCTGATATACCTGCGCTCACTGGCTTCTGGTCAGCAATACGAGGCGAGAGCGCCCCTTCGACCTTACGCGCATCAGCTGGGATTTCATCACGCCAGAAGGCAACCAGTTTCATACGATTTGCACCATCCGTAATCAGTACCAGCTTGTCCTCGTTCTCACCAAAGCCCATCAGCGTCGGTGTCGATCCGGTACCCGTACCTGCCTTAATGGCTGGGGGCCAGTCTCCCCCTTCATATTGCGCTTTCCACGCGCCATCTTTGGGATCATCAGAGATCTTGCTCCCAGTCCAAACCAGCTTGTGCATCACGCCCGGCAAACGTGGCTTTTTCGACCCTGTTGCGACATAAATGCCACCCTTCTTGTCAATGGCCAGTGAGTTGGTGGACATCTGATTGTCATCACCAAAGGCGTGAAACTGACCTTTCTTGAGGGCACTATCCACAACCGCAATACCGTTTAACGCCCCGATAACAACATGTCCGTCGTAAGTCATATTCATTCCCACCAGCCCCACTCTTGGCGTCTCACCAAAGACGCTGGTCGGGGGGATGATGGTGGCGGTGTCGAACTGAGCCTTGACTTCAAGACCTTTGGTAGGGTCTTTCGGGTCCACGCGTCCGATGGCCGAAACAATCGTTCCCGCGTTTGCGTACACAAAGTCCTTGTTGGAAACTAAAGCATAAATACCGGCTGGTAAAACACTACCCGGAGACTCACCCAAGATACCCTTAAGGTGTGCCTCTGAACTCTTCATGTCGCTATAGCTGTATTTGACGATCTTTTTCAGGGCATCAAGTGATCTACGCTTTGCGCCGGGGAGATCAATGTCCGAGACCTTTTTCCAGTTTTTGCCGCGTGCATCAATCAAAGCTACGCGGTCCGTCGAGACCGACCAGAAATAACCGGGAATCGCCGAAGCATAAGTCGCGTTGTTAACCGGGCCACCCCAGACCGGAACCAGAGAATCCAGATTTACACGCTGCGTCTTTAGAGGAATACGGTAAGGAATGCTGTTTTCCTTGGCTGGATTGATATGCGTGACACCATAGATATCAGCCGACAAAAACGGATTGCGTTCAGCGCGCTGTTGTGCACTTGCACTACTGACGATCAAGGCTGTAGACAGAAACATGAGTTGAAAGGCCAACTTTTGACCGAGCACTGTATATTTGTCTAGAAATTTCATGGGAACCTCCTTTAGCGTAATTGGTGGTATGTTGGATTCATTTTACTGACGCTACCCGAAAAGTCCAGAAACTTCCTGCCCAAGCACTGGCCTGCATACTTGGCCGTAACGTTTTTCTTGTTAGCGTTAGAAAAACATTTACCCTTGGTACTGTATGACTTTGTTGCATTGTGAGCTGTGGGGAAGCGCGTATATTCGAGCCGAGCTGCTGTTCGTGGGTGCATTCTGATGTCATACGTTTACAGGTTGAAGTGCACCGACAGTTCGCGACAGTATTGATTCTATTGGTCGCCCTTGCCCTCTACGCCTTGGATTATGCCGGCCTTGGAGTTGCCGCCGCCATGGCTGACTTTGATTTCGAAATCTGGTTCGGGTTTAGGCTTAGAAGCTGTAACAATGTACATAATAAAACATAGTCAATTTAGGCAGCGGAATGGATGTCCATGTTTTTAGGAACGGTAGCGCGTACGTTAGCGCGGTCGGTCGTTGACCTGATCGATTGGCCGTCTGTAGAAGACGACAATCCTAGACTAAATCCACCCCTAGGCGATCCGCCAGCGCAATGATCTCTTCCATCTTGGCGCTCAACGCGCTCGTAGCATTTAGGGCGAGGGTCCCGGGAGCGAGGCGATCACCAAATAGGACGTATGACGCCTGTTTGTCATGTTGTCTCGAGATCCACGCGAGTCCCTGAACGTCCGGACGCTCCCGGCGAATCGCAAGCGCCCATTCTCGTGATCGCGCATATCGGGCGGCAGTCGTATCGATGAGATCTTTGCGCTGCAGGCCGCAGTTTACGCAGAGCAATATTGCTCAGGTCCGCAAACTCAATTTCTTGAAGTGTCCTCAAGCTAGAGTGAGCCAATGGATTGATCTTCTTCACGCGCACGCGCTTCGGACCGTCTGTGTAGGGAACGTCATGGAACAGCGTCTCCATCAGCGCACAATCAAGCGACTCACCGGCGTATAGCGTTGGCACCACCATCCCACCCTCGATAAGTGGGCTGAAACGCGCGTCGCCGGAGGGTGACGGGTTGAACTGGTCGCCTGGATAGATCGCTGGATGAACGCGATCGAGGGCGTTTCCGGATGGCAATTTGATGGTCTGGACCTGGTCGGCTCGGAGGTTATCCGGCCTTGGCCTAGCCATGTTGGATTCCTGCTACCTCCAGCGTTGCCGCTTTCAATACTTCGGCCGGCGATTGCGCGACGATGTCAGCGGGCCGTTTACCGTTGAGGTAGCTATTATCAGCGGTAAACCACAGTGCCATATCCCAGTCATTGAGTTCTTGCCTCAATACCGCGATCACGTCTTTCAGTTGCGCAAACGGTCGGTATTGCCTCTTGGGGTCGAGTCCGAACATCGGGAAATAGTCGGTGCCATTGCGATCGATGGCGAAGATGAGCCCATCGCGCTTCCATTTGTTTGGTTGAGCGCTTGGATTGGTGCTGCTGAGCCCAGCCAGTTCGGCCACCTGCTTAGCGGTTAGCCATTGATCGTCAGCAAACACCTCGTCGCGCGCCTTCGCCGCCATCAGCGCAAGCCGCACGTTCTCGGGCTTTGCGAGATTCGGTTTTGCGACGATCAGCTCTACCAGTTGCTGTATTTCGTCTGCTGGCTTTCGCGAGAAGCGCGCGAGCTTTATGAGGCTGACGATGTGCTGCCCGAGGTTTATCTCGATCTCCTCCAAGTCAGGCGGCGCTTCAATCAAGATGAAATTCGTATCCACGCCGAATTGCTCCATGAACGGCTGTACCTCGCCACGCTTGCCAGTCATCACCGCTAAGTCAGGTTCGCCGCCAAGCTGTGCGTGTGGAACGGGCTTGTGGCGTGCCGCTACGATTGCCCGCGCAAACCCGCGTTTGTGTTCTGTTAGTGCGTTTGCTTCGGTTGTCGGTGGGGGCTTGGGCTTTAGTTTGGTCTTGGACCCACGCGTACGTACTTGTAGATTACCCATGCGGGTGCTCCGGTGATTACGGTTATTACGATTATTGCATTAGCTGATAATATACCTCATTTCTCCGCGATGACAACCATGATAGTGTTGCGCAATGTGATGCCTTCTCAGTGTATCGGGAAATCTAGATCGGCTACGTGGCTCATGCGGCAGACGGTGATGGTTGGCCGGTTGGCACAGGCGAGAGCGGCGGTAATGAAGGCGGCACAACCGTTTGAGCCAATGGTGCCACCTCGACCGATTCGGTCGGTAATACCGGCGATCGAACAAAACTTCCGGAGTAGGCGGTGATGATCGTGGGCCGCGAATGCCCGACAAGTTCAGCTACGCTGCGGCGGGCCTGTCTTACCTCATCACGGGATTTCTTCGGGCGCGCTACCTTGACCGCCTTCACCGGCGCGGTGACGCCCTGCTCGGCCAGACGCTGGTGAACATATTCGTGGCGGAGTCCATGTGAGGTCACGCCCAGTTGGTCTTTGGTGATGCCGAGCTTTGCGATTTCGCGGTAGTACCAGCGGAGCGCGGCGTCCAACTTGCGATGTTTGCCCGAAAGCGAGTCACCGGGCGGCACAACCCGCTTCATGTCATCAACAAGCGCCCGCAGCGCAGGAGTGTCGATCGGCGCGAGGCGATGAGGCTGCGATCAAGCTACTCTATCTGGGCTTGCGCAACATCAGTCAACGCTGGACAATGCCCATTCAGAATTGGAAACAAGCGCTAAGCCAACTGATGATCCGTTTCGAGCAACAATTCAATAACGCCTAGCAAAA
>JBEILF010000014.1:0-28843 GCA_040379385.1 Burkholderiales bacterium
AAACAATACTCCCCCGCCCCCGCGCAGGCGGGAGCCTAATTTCCTGAAGAGTCCCCGCCTTCGTGGGCAGGTTAAATTGAGTCCCCGCCTTCGCGCGCAGGTCAACGTGGGTCCCCGCCTTCGCGGGGACAGGGTTAGACTAACGACCAATAAAACAATACTCCCCCGCTCCCGCGCAGGCGGGAGCCTAATTTCCTGAAGAGTCCCCGCCTGCGTGGGCAGGTCAACTTGGGTCCCCGACTGCGCGGGGGCAGGTGGAATTTGCGATTGATTCACTATGTTTAATTGCCGAATCAATAGAACTTTCCTAAACGGAACTTCTAAAAACCCCGGCCCCCTAAGTTCAGACCGCATCGACTAAGGGACTGGCAATGAGAAACCGCACTGGCCACCAGAGAGCTGCTCAACGCACCGCGCCTCCGAGATGGTGTTGCTGGCAAGGATGACGCGCAGCGCTACGACCAGACCGACAACCAGAGGCGCAACCAGAAGCTCTCGCCCACTCGCCCGCTGTCGAACGCGCCCGCATGAAATGTTCAGGCTAGCGCCAGATCCCCCTAACTAACTACTTCGCCATCAGTTTCAAGGGCCACGCTTTCGATATCCCGCTGGGAAAGTCACTGGGGCAGCGCCTCTAGACAATTGAATTTGCCCGCAGCTCCGCAAGTTCCACTACCTCAAGCGCCCGTTCGTGCGTTGACTCAAGTACTACCTTTGGCGCTTTGCCGACCACAAACGCCTCCTCCCAGCGCGATACACACACGCACCATTTGTCACCGGCTTTGAGCCCCGGAAAGCCGTATTCCGGGCGTGGTGTACAGAGGTCATTTCCCTGCGCTTTCGAGAACGCCAAGAACTCATCAGTCATGACCGCGCAGACGGTATGCGAGCCGTGGTCGTCGTCAGCGGTGTGACAGAAGCCGTCACGAAAATAACCTGTCATTGGATCAAAGCAGCATGGCTGCAATTTGTCTCCTAGTACATTGCGCGCACTTGTTGCCGTCATGATTTGGCTTCCCAACGTTGTTGTGCATCCTCGTCGGCGCTGCGCGCATCGACCCAACGACTGCCGTCCGGTGTGGTTTCTTTCTTCCAAAACGGCGCACGTGTTTTTAAAAAATCCATGATGTATTCACATGCCTCAAAGGCGTGCCGACGATGACGCGAGGCCACCAGCACCAGCACAATTTGATCCGACGGCTGCAGCGTGCCAAGCCGATGGATGACGGTTGCGTCAATGATGTTCCAACGTCCCGCCGCGTCGTTGACAATTCTCTCAAGCGCGGCTTCGGTCATGCCAGGATAGTGCTCCAGCGACATCTGGGACACGCTGCTACCGTCGTTGAAATCGCGTACCACGCCGACAAATGATGTGATCGCGCCGATATCACGGTGGCGGGCACAAACCAATGCATGTTCCGCAGAAAGGTCGAAATCGTTGTGTTGGATACGAATGGTGAACAAGGGTTTATCCTAGCCTGAATATTTCATGGGTCGACGGTTGCTTAGAAGGAGGTTGCCTGTGGGCGATTGGCAACGATTGGCAAACCAATTTGGCTCGTTTCTATTTTGCTGTGGATGCGGGCTACAGGTTCGCTCGCGGGCGATTGGACGGCAATGTTGCACCTTGCTGCCAAAGCATAGCCCGCTATGCTGTGCTCGGTCAGGCAATAAATCGCTCGCCTGTTCACCTACTCGCCCGCTTTCGAACGCGCCCCCATGAAATGTTCAGGTTAGTTTTTTTACGGACAGAAATCCAAGAGAATTTCGCTTAGGGGGCTGCCAGCCCAATAGGTTTAACAGAGTTTGCGCGATAGTCGGTCGAGCTTCTAAGGGTGTTACCCCCCCCCAGTCCGTGACTCGTTTCGCAAGTTGCGCACAGCGGTATGTCTCACTGAACTACGCGGGGGTCGCTGAATGTCGCAATGTTTCGCTGCGCGCTGGGAGATTGCGGGGTACACGATTCGCAAAATGGTACCGCAAGGTGGTGGAGCTGGTGTGAAACGCGAGTACATTCCATGGCATCTCTTGCTCGGTGACCCGCGCAACTTGAAAGCTCACGGTTCCCGCCGCGAATTGAGGTGGGCGAGTGTGGATCGGTAGAGCCTTTTCACCTGCGAAATATGGGGTGGTGAGAGCGCGGCCTAGGGGCCATCGACGTGGATTCGTGCAATGGCCTTTCGCTAACCGGCAAAAAAGTCCTTCACCTTATCCATAAACCCTTTGGCGCGCGGGTTGTGCTTGTCGCCGTCTTTTTTGTTAATCTCTTCCAATTCGCGCAGCAACTCTTTCTGGCGATCAGTGAGCCGCACCGGTGTTTCGATCACAACATGGCACATCAAGTCGCCATTGGAGGTCTGGCGAATCGGCTTAATGCCCTTGCCGCGCAACCGGAATACTTGGCCGGACTGCGTCTCTGCCGGGATTTTGATCTTCGCTTCGCCGTCAAGTGTCGGAATACTGATCTCACCACCAAGTGCCGCGACGGTGAATGAAATCGGCATTTCGCAATGTAGATCCGCACCTTCGCGCTGAAACACACTGTGCGCCTTCAGTTGCACGACCACGTACAGGTCACCGGGAGGCCCACCGTTGACACCCGCCTCACCCTCACCGGACAAGCGAATGCGATCTCCGTCATCGACACCAGCGGGAATTTTGACTGACAAGGTTTTGTGTTTCTTGACTCGCCCTGCACCGTTACACGCCGTGCATGGCTCGGGGATGACTTTACCGGTACCATGACAAGTCGGACAGGTTTGTTGAATTGAGAAGAAGCCCTGCTGCATGCGTACCTGGCCAGACCCTCCGCACGTGTGACAGGTTTTAGCTTTGGTGCCAGGTTTGGCACCCGAGCCATCACAGACATCACACTCTTCCATGGCGGGAATGCGAATCTTGGTTTCTGTACCACGTGCAGCTTGCTCTAGCGTGATCTCCAAGTTGTAACGCAGATCAGAGCCGCGATAGACCTGCTGGCCGCCGCCACTGCGGCCACCGCGACCACCAAAGATTTCGCCAAAGATATCGCCGAAGGCATCGGAGAATCCACCCATGCCTTCACCGCCATATCCGCCGGGACCGCCGCCCGCTTGAGGGCTCACACCGGCGTGGCCGTATGCATCATAGGCGCGACGTTTTTCCGCGTCAGATAGGATCTCATAGGCCTCTTTCGCCTCTTTGAATTTTTCTTCAGCATCTTTGCTGTCTGGGTTGCGATCTGGGTGGAGCTTCATCGCGAGTTTGCGATAGGACTTCTTGATGTCATCGTCTGACGCGTCGCGATTGACCCCAAGGATTTCGTAAAAGTCGCGTTTTTTTGCCCTGGTGTTTATAGGTTTACGGTTAGCGCAGCGGCGGCTAATGAAGTCGAGGCGGTGTCAATCATGACAAAAGGGGCGAGGACTCCTCCTCACCCCCTTCAATCGAGTACAACGTTGGGCTACTTCTTGTCCTTCACCTCGGTGAATTCAGCATCAACGACATTGCCCATGTCTTTCTCTTTGGCGGGCGCTTCGTGAGTGTCTCCTGCTGAACCACCGGTACCGGGCGCACCCTGTCCAGTGTTGGCAGCGGCTTCAGCTTGCGCCTTGGCCTGCATGTCAGCGTACATTTTTTCGCCGAGTTTCTGCGCCGCTTTTGTCAGCGTCTCCGTTCTTGCCACGATAGCGTCTTTGTCATTGCCCTTCAACGCCTCTTCGAGGTCCTTACTTGCCGCCTCGATTGCAGACTTCTCGCCTGCGTCGAGCTTGTCGCCGTATTCTTCCAGCGACTTCTTCGTCTCGTGAACCAATGCATCCCCCTGATTGCGGGCCGACACTAGCTCTAAGGCTTTTTTGTCTTCGTCCGCATTCGCTTCCGCATCCTTTACCATGCGCTGGATTTCGTCTTCGGTCAATCCAGAGTTGGCCTTGATGGTGATCTTGTTTTCTTTGCCAGTAGCCTTGTCTTTGGCAGACACGTGCATGATGCCGTTCGCGTCGATGTCGAAGGTCACTTCGATCTGCGGCTGACCACGGCGCGATGGTGGAATGCCTTCGAGGTTGAACTGACCTAGCGACTTATTGCCAGCAGCCATCTCTCGCTCACCTTGCAGGACATGAATTGTCACAGCCGATTGGTTGTCGTCGGCCGTCGAGAAGATTTGTGATGCTTTGGTCGGAACGGTGGTGTTCTTCTTGATCAGTTTGGTCGAGACGCCACCGAGTGTTTCGATGCCCAGAGATAGTGGCGTTACGTCAAGCAGCAACACATCCTTCACGTCTCCCTTTAAAACGCCGCCTTGAATTGCCGCACCAACCGCAACCGCCTCGTCCGGGTTGACGTCCTTACGTGGCTCTTTGCCAAAAATCTCTTTAACCTTTTCTTGCACCTTTGGCATACGAGTCTGGCCGCCGACCAAGATGACATCAGAGATGTCACTGATCTTCACACCCGCGTCCTTGATGGCGATACGGCATGGTTCGATGGTGCGCTCGATGAGTTCATCGACCAGCGATTCAAACTTGGCTCGGGTGATCTTGACCAGCAAGTGCTTCGGACCGGTTGCATCAGCGGTGACATATGGCAGGTTAACTTCGGTTTGCTGCGACGACGACAACTCGATCTTCGCTTTTTCAGCGGCTTCTTTCAGGCGCTGTAAGGCGAGTACGTCCTTCTTCAGATCAATGCCTTGTTCTTTCTTGAATTCGTCGCAGAGATAGTCCATTAGGCGTTGGTCGAAATCTTCACCGCCCAGGAAAGTGTCACCATTGGTAGATAGCACTTCAAACTGATGTTCGCCGTCAACAGATGCGATTTCGATAATTGAGACATCGAACGTGCCGCCGCCCAAGTCATACACCGCGATCTTGCGATCGCCTTCCTTTTTGTCCATACCAAACGCGAGTGCAGCAGCAGTCGGTTCGTTGATAATGCGTTTAACTTCCAAGCCAGCGATGCGACCCGCGTCCTTGGTGGCCTGACGTTGCGCATCGTTGAAGTAAGCCGGAACCGTGATGACGGCTTCAGTGACGTCTTCACCGAGATAATCCTCAGCGGTCTTTTTCATTTTGCGCAACACTTCTGAGGACACCTGCGGTGGTGCGATTCGCTTGCCACGTACTTCTACCCATGCGTCACCGTTGTCGTTCTTGACAATAGCGTACGGCATGAGATTGATGTCTTTCTGGACTTCTTTTTCTTCAAAGCGGCGACCGATCAGTCGCTTGACGGCGAATAGCGTGTTCTTCGGGTTGGTTACGGCCTGGCGTTTTGCCGATGCGCCAACCAGTATTTCGCCGTCTTCTTGGTAGGCAACGATGGACGGCGTGGTGCGGGCACCTTCGGCGTTCTCAATTACCTTGGGTTGGCCTGCTTCCATAATGGAAACACAGCTGTTGGTCGTCCCTAAGTCAATTCCAATAATCTTTCCCATGATGTTTTCCCTTTTGGTGCGAGTTTTCTGATGTTTGATAAGTGGGGTCGTTACCAGATGCTTCAAGCCTTGCTTCTCCGCATCATCGCCCCGTGTCAGGCCTTGGCTTTGGAAACGGCGACTAATGCCGGACGCAGTACACGCTCATGAAGCGTGTAACCTTTTTGCATGACTGATACCACCGTATTTGGCTCTTGTTCGGATTCAACAGCGGCTATGGATTGATGCCGGGAAGGATCAAACTTCTGGCCGAGCGGGTCCACTTCTTGAATCGAGAATTTTTCAAACACTGACGACAGTTGACGAGCGGTGAGTTCCACGCCTTGTTTATAGGCGTCAACGGACGGCGAGTCCACTTTCAATGCCGCGTCTAGGCTATCCTTAACGGCCAACAGGGCGTCTGCGATACGTTCGACCCCGTATTTTTGCGCTTTGAGTACGTCTTCGGCCGAACGTCGGCGGATGTTGTCCGTCTCTGCCTTTGCCCGCAGCCACTCGTCTTTGGCATTGGCTAACGCGGCTTCGGCTGTCGCCAGTCGCGCGGAGAGATCCGCGCCCGGTTCAGTTGCCTCAGCAACGGTTTCGCTGTGCTTGCTTTGCCCTTGTGAGGAGTTGTCGGGCGCATTTTCTGATGTTTGTGTCATCCCCAATTTCCCTGAAAAAACAAATTCATGGGCGATATTGGGGTGATCAAGTTGTTTTCAAGCGGGCCAGCTTGAAAAACCGCAATTAATTTGAGGTTAAGGTTAGTTCTGTGATTATGCTGCGGGTCTTTTCGGGTTGTCGCTAATTAGCCAGTTCACCAACAAGGTGATGACGGAATACATTAATGACCCAACCAATGCCGCCGTGAAACCCGACACTGTAAAACCCTTGACGACCTCGGCGACCAGCCAAAACAGGAGGGCGTTGATGACAAAGATAAACAGTCCCATGGTCAGCAGCGTCACAGGAAGGGTCAGTAGGATAAGGATCGGGCGAATGATGGCGTTGACCAGGCCAAGAACCAGTGCGGCGGCGAGCGCGGCAAAGATGCCATCGACATTCACCCCTGAATAGAGGAAGGCCACGGCGAGCAGGGCAAGGGCGTTTACGCACCAGCGAACAAGGATTTTCATGAACTTGGCCTATGAGGTTGGCTGAGAGGGCGGAGCATATGCAATATGATACCGTGCGTCACTCCTGTCACTGGTTGCGTCTCGCGCCGCCGGTTGCTCGGCGAAATCACAATTATTTGCAAGCCTTAATCCACCACGCATGCAAAGCAGGAAGCCCCTTATTGGCGGGCATTTTCAGCGTATATTCACCGCTAAAAAAAGCGCTGATGATTGGTGGGTGTCATGTTGGTCGCCTAACACCATCAGCCTCATTGCAATGACAACCGGTCAGCTGTATGAGCGCATGGCCTTCCGTTCAACTCCGCCCCGATTGAAGTTGGACGATACACCCCAAGCGCATGTCAAAGAATAGCAAACTCCTTAACGTGCTCAGAGAGAGTCTGGCGAAGGATTTGGCCAAGCGCGTGGGTGAGGGCGTCCCATTGGTCTAGTCTGCACTGGTTGAGACCGCAAATCAGACTGATGACGCCGACATGAAGAGCGCCATCCTCGGTGCGCGTGATGCTTGGGAATCGCGGTCCCTCAATTGGGAGGCTGCAGTCTGGGCAGATTACATCAATGGCTTCGACGAAAACATATCGGGCGAATACGAAAAGCTGTGGAATATCACCAAGTTTTCAATCGAATCATTGAAATTGGTTGAAGACGAAAAAATGCGTGAGGGAATTTCGCTTGGCAATGTTTCCGTTCGCCTGAAGGACGAGTACGCCCACGAATTCTTCGCCCTGACCAAATGCATCGAAGGACTGCTTGATGTTGCCAACCTGAAAGAAGCACAGAACCCGGTGTTACCGCCGGTGTTCTGTCGCTCGTTGTTGGCCGGACTGGCGGCTGCGGCGATCAAGGTTGCGCAGCGTTGCGAGATTTTGCTGGCGGGAACAGCAGTGCTTGGTGAGTTGCTCAACGAAACGCTCAAACAAGCTAACGAAGTCTTGGTCAGCCACGGCTTGATGATTGAATTCCCGTCGCCTAGGGTAAACGATCAATAGATCCGGTTCGCGTACACTGTTGACGTTGGCTAGACGAGCTCACCGACATTGGTGTGACGCGTCCGCAGCCACTTTCGCCGGGTGACCCGTTCTATGAGTGCATCGCGACCATCGTCGATAACCTTCATCAGAATTTTGAAGTTGATCCTAAAGCCATTGAGCGTGCGAATCACCAATTGTCTTCGTGCATCCAGCCTGAAGAGGCGAGTGGGCGGGGCGTCATCTTCGACTCTGTTGTTTAAGTACAGCAGCAGAAAGAAGTCGAGATGGGCGACTCGATGGCTACCTTTGAGGTTGACAGGCACTTTGCTGGCAAGATGTGCTTGCCGATGATCAAGCAATTTGTGCGCCTTCATTGGCAAGCAGTGTTGGCTAAGGACTATCTGGTTGATGGGGAAGACGGCGAGCAGTGGAAGGCTGATGTTGCTACCCTAGACGAACTAATCTGGAGTGTTAGTCCGAAAGAGTTTGCCAAGGACCGCGCGAAGTTTCTTAAGTTGCTGCCCACCTTGCTTAGCAGGGTAAATGCAGGGCTTGATCGTATCGGGCTATCGATGGACGCGCGTGCGCCTTACTTTCAGCTGATGGAAGCAGCACACAGGTCGTTGCTGCACAAGGCAAAAGACGGTGTTGGCCAGCCTTCAGATGACGTTGAATATCAACCACTTCCACTGGCGGATGACCCGCGCAAAAAACAACGCAAACGCGCCGCGACCATTGCGCGGGGGCAGTGGGACGCGATGACGGAGGCAAGCGGTGCCGTTCATCGCTATCGGCTATTGTGGGTCAGTCCGCTGAAAGAAACGTTCGTATTGAAGAACTACGACACCAAAGAAGCAATCACGTTGACAGCCAAGGAATTCCACCTATTGGAGTCGCAGGGGCGCATCAAGCTCTCTGAACAGAATTCAATCACCGAGCGTAGTATTTACGGTGCCATTGTTGGCATGCTTGATACACTGGACACCTCCTCCAGACGAGGCGACGCGTCGGCAGAAAGTTAGGCATCTTCGGTTTAGTGCGCGGTGTTTACATAGGTGCACCGAGTTTACGAGCGTTCTCTGCTGATCGCGCGTTTTCAGCGGTGGCAAGGTCAAACCGCCAATCGGCACCGACCCATCCGGCGAGATTGTCGATCACAATACGCGCGAGGGCGGTGACGTAGGGCTGAGTGTCATTTGCAACCGGCAAATAGTTGAATTCTTTACCGCCCGCGTGCAGGAATGTGTCGCGTCCTTCGTCGGCAATCTCCTCCAACGTTTCCAGGCAGTCTGCGGCAAAGCCGGGGCAGATGACGTCAATGCGCCGTGTTCCAGCCGCACCGAGTGTCTCAAGAGTTTTGTCGGTGTAAGGTTGTAACCATTCCGCCTTGCCGAATCGCGACTGAAACGTCACGACATAATCATGTGGTTGCAGGCCAAGACGTTCACCAATCAGGCGGGCAGTCTTGTGGCATTGGCAATGGTATGGATCGCCGCGGTCTAGATGAAACTTAGGCACGCCGTGAAAGGTCATCAGTAACTTGTCGGTTATGAAATTTGGGTACCCTATCTGCTGCCAATGTGCCTCTAGGTTTTTCGCCATCGCATCAATGTAGGCGGGATGATCGTGGAAGTTGCGCACGAAACGGACCCCTGGAACGTTGCGCCATTTGGTCAATATACGAGCGAGTTGATCAAACGTAGAGCCAGTTGTGCTGGCAGCGTACTGCGGGTAGAGCGGCAGCACCAAAACGTTATTGCACTGCTGGCGCTTGAGTTCGGCAAGCTGGGACGCCATAGATGGATTGCCGTAACGCATCGCTGGCAGCACTACCAGGGGGGATGGAATGAGACTCGCCAGCTGTTCGCCCACAAGCCTCGCCTGCCGTTCGGTATACACCCGCAGAGGCGCGCCCTCAGCCATCCAGATGCTGGAGTACTTTGCGGCAGTCTTTTTCGGGCGGACGTTCAGAATAATGATGTTGAGAATGAACCACCAAATCAAACGTGGAATCTCGACGATTCGGGTGTCGGATAGGAACTCCTTTAGGTAGCGCCGAACGGCGACCGGTGTGGCGGCGTCGGGTGTCCCCAGATTGACCAGCAGAATGCCGGTTTTGGCCTGGCTGCCGTGCGTGTAGTTTGGTTCGGTTGAAAAGGACATGTTCGCTTTGCGCCTTCTACGGCCGGCCGACGGGTGTACGCATTTGATAGAAATTGCGACTTAAGCTGGATGTGTCAGGACGGTGCTTTCGGGAAACGACGCGCATCGGCAGCTCGATGCGACACATATGACTAGTGCTGGCTTAAGGCGCTCGACAAAAGTTTGGAGGTTACATCAACAATTGGGATGACACGTTCATACGCCATTCTGGTCGGTCCGATCACACCGACCGTGCCAACAATCTGGCCGTCAACTTCGTAGGGGGCTGAGACCAGCGAGAACTCGTCCAGCGGCATGGTCTCTGACTCCCCGCCAATAAAAATCTTGACACCGTCGGCGCGCTGGGATGCGTCGAGCAACTCGAACAGTTGGGATTTTGCCTCGAACAGATCAAACAACTTCTTTAGACTCGACATACTCGATGAAATGTCGTTGACATCGAGCAGTTTGCGTTCCCCTGAAACGATGACACCGCTTGATTCAGAGCCGTTGCTACGTGCCTCAACTACCGCAGCCATCAACGTGGAGATATCCCGGTGTAATTGTGAAAGCTCGTGTTGAACACGGCTCTGTAGTTGGTCGAACTCGACGCCCGCGTAATGCGAGTTAATATAGTTCGCGGCCTCCACCAGTTGTGCCGGCGCAATTGGCTTCTCCGTGATGACAATACGATTTTGCACGTCTCCATCGGTCGCGACGATGATGAGCAGCACCCGCCTTTCGGATAACGGCATGAATTCGACATGTTTCAGGCCCACTCCCTTTCGGCGCGGTGTCACTACGATGCCAGCGAAGTGGGTGAGCTCGGACAACATTTGTGAGGCCGCCGCCACGACTTGGCGCGGGTCGTTTGGCCGTATCTGATCACGCAAAGTCTGATGTTCAACCAGCTCTAGCGGCTGGATGGTCAGCAGGGTATCTACAAAAAAACGGTAGCCTTTCGGCGTCGGCACACGACCGGCTGAGGTATGCGGGCTGGCGATGTAGCCCAGTTCTTCTAAGTCTGCCATGACATTGCGAATCGAGGCGGCCGACAGTTCCAGCCCCGAGAACTTGGACAGGGTGCGTGAGCCGATTGGCTGGCCGTCGGCAATGTAACGCTCGACGAGAAACTTTAGTAGGGTTTGCGCACGTTCATTAATCATGCGTTGATTGTAAGAAAAAATCGCCTGTGGCGGGAAAAAATCACATTCTTGACCCTAGATTGTGCGAGGCTCCGCAGAAGACTTGGGCGGCGACGGGTGGCGAGTGCGGGTAATTTTGGAAAACAATGGCCCAAGTTGAAAACCACGGCGAGTCGGTATGATTTAATCAACCTATGGCAAAAACATTCAAAACCGTGGCGGTTGTCGGGAAACTTGATGGTGCCGGTGTCTCGGGTCCGTTGGGCGTGCTACAGTCCTTCCTGGCGAAACGTGGTGTCCGTGTGCAGATGGATGAACGTACTGCGTCATTGGCGACCACCGCGCCAGATATGGTTGCACCGGTGGAGCGCGTGTTTGTAGGCGCTGACCTCGCGATCGCTCTGGGTGGGGATGGAACGCTGCTCGGTATCGCGCGCAAGGTAGCCGACGCGAATGTGCCGCTGGTGGGTATTAATCTAGGAACCCTAGGTTTTTTGACCGACATTCCCGCTGATTCAACCGAGAGCATGCTCGGTGCTATGCTGGACGGTGCCTACACAAGTGAGTCACGCCTGCTCCTCAATGGCGAGATTATGCGCCGGGGCAGGGTCGTTTTTTCGACCGTTGCGCTCAATGACGTGGTGGTCTGCAGAGGCGCAATGGGGTCGATGATCGAGTTTGCCGTGGAAGTCAACGGTGAGTTTGTCTACAGTTTGCGCGCGGACGGCTTGATCATTTCCACGCCAACTGGCTCGACTGCCTACGCGTTGTCCAGCGGGGGGCCAATTTTGCATCCGAGCCTGCCGGCGATTTCACTGGTGCCCATTTCACCGCACACATTGTCTAATCGTCCGGTGGCCATACCGAGCAGCTCTGAGGTCCGCGTGCGCCTGATTCGTGGCCAGAACGCGCGAGTCAACTTTGATGTGCAATCGTATTTTGATCCCGAAACTGAGGATGTGGTTGCCGTCTGCGGCCATCCCAACCGGTTGACACTGTTGCACCCGGTAGGGCATTCCTACTACGCTATGTTGCGCTCGAAGCTGCACTGGGCAGAACGCAACTCCTAGTCGCCGATCAAACATGCTGCGCGCACTTACTATCACCAACTTTGTCATCGTTGATCATCTGGAACTGGACTTTGAATCCGGCTTTAGCGCCTTGACAGGCGAGACCGGCGCGGGTAAGTCGATTCTGATTGATGCGCTGTCTCTCGCGCTTGGGGCGCGTGCTGACGGTAACCCGGTGCGGGTAGGGCAAAACAAGGCCGAGATTACGGCGGAATTCGCCCTGAACTATCTGCCGTCGGCGCGCCAATGGTTGGCAGAGTCCGATCTGGCCGACGACGATGTCAACATTTGTCTGTTTCGTCGTGTAATCGATACGAGTGGGCGCTCCAAAGCATTTATCAATGGTTCGTCCGTCACACTTTCGCAAATGCGCGACTTGGGCCAACGTTTAGTTGATATCCATGGACAACACGAACACCAGAGGTTGCTGCGCCGTGATGCACAGTTGGCGTTGCTCGACGATTTCGCCGCAAATGCAGCAATACGAGATGCGGTATCGACGGCCCATGCCGAGTGGTCGCAGATTGCCAATATTCGCGCGGCACGGCAGCAAAATGAGGCCGCGATTGCTCGCGAGTTCGAAGACCTTTCCTGGCAAATCAGCGAACTCGAGAAGCTCAACTTCACCCCTGCGCGTTGGGAAGAAACCCTCGCCGAGCAGCGCCGTCTTGCCAACGCTACAAGCCTGATTTCTGCGGCGGAGGGTGCCATCGATGGGCTCGCTGAGAGTGATAATGCGGTAATCAGCACTATCGACGCACTTGCCAGTGAACTGGGTGTCGCGGCACAGACCGATGCGGCTCTGAGGGACATCCACGGTCTGATGACCACCGCGAGGGTTGAACTGAGCGAAGCCGTATCGAGTTTGCGCCACTACCTTCGTAAATTGGAGGTCGACCCGGCGAAATTGGCGGAACGTGATGGCGAGATATCTGACGTGCTTGAACTCGCGCGCAAGTTCCGCATCGAGCCATCGCACATTCCAGAATACTTGCAGCAAAAACGCGATCGACTTGCGTCACTGGGTGGTGGTCAGTCGCTCGACGATTTGATTGTACGCGAGCAGCTTGCCGAGGCGGCATATCGTGAGGTTGCGAAAGAACTGACCAAGTCTCGGCAGAAGGCGGCAAAGACCTTTTCCGCGCAAATCACTGCTTCGTTACAAGAACTTGCCATGCCGGGCGGGCTATTTGCGGTCGAGTTTGTAGCTCGTGAGGCCGGGCCAAGCGGTTTGGAGGGGTGTGAATTTCAGGTCGCCGCTCACGACGGGCAAACACTCGGGCCATTAGCCAAAATCGCATCGGGCGGCGAGCTGTCGCGCGTATCACTGGCTATCCAGATGATGGCGTCCGCGCGCGGCGGCGTGCCGACAATGATTTTTGACGAAGTGGATTCGGGGATTGGTGGGCGAGTGGCAGAAGTTGTCGGGCGACTGCTGCGCGGATTGGGAGAAAAGCCGGGGGCCGAAGGGGAAGGCAAACATCAGGTGCTTGCTGTAACGCATTTGCCGCAAGTGGCGGCTTGTGCGGAATACCAGTTTCAAGTCAGCAAGGGTGCGTCTGATGGAGTTGTGACGACCAATATCGTGTTGCTGAATAAGAAAGCGCGTATTGAAGAAATTGCCCGTATGCTGGGCGGCATGACGATTACGGCAACAACACGCAAACACGCCGAAGAAATGCTGGCCAGCGCAGCGAAGGCCTGAACAAGCTAAGTTGCCCCACAGGAGGCAAACATTGACCACCAAAGGCTGGTCACGGCCGCGCGCTCGTCAACTAACTCCTTCGGCGTAATCCATGCCTTGCGCTCGCCATTGTTTTGCGCCATGTGCAGTCGCTGCCGGTAGGCCAAGTAGGCTTTGCCCGTCGCCGCCGCTTGCTCTTCCTCGATTAAGCCGATTGCCGCTGCACGGTTGAGCAGCGCAAAGTTTCCCATGTTGGATAAGAACTCTGGGTACTCACCACTGTGCGCCAAAATCAAGTACTGCACGATGAATTCAATATCGACGATGCCGCCTTCTGTGTTCTTCAGATCGAGGGAGTCTGGCTTGTCTCTTTTCTCAACACGCATTTTTTGCCGCATCTCGACGATCTCGCTTTTCAGCTTTACGATATCGCGTCTCATTGAGAGAACCTCTGTACGAATGTCTTCGAACGGTCTGGCAAGCGATGCATCGCCCGCGCACCAGCGCGCGCGGGTCAGCGCCTGATGCTCCCAGGTCCAAGCGCGATTAACTTGGTAATCGCGAAATGCGGAAAGGCTTGATACCAATAGTCCTGCGGCTCCATCAGGGCGCAGTCTCAGGTCCGTCTCGTAGAGCACGCCTCCGGCGGTCATGGTATTGAGCCAGCTATTCACGCGTTGCGCAAGTTTGACGACCAACTCGGTCGGCATGCCTGACTCCGGATCGTAGAGAAATACGAGGTCAAGGTCGGAGGCATAACCCAATTCTTTGCTGCCCCATTTACCGTAGCCGATGACGGCGAATCCTACTGCACTGGCCGAAGTGGTTGCCGGTGAGGATGAAGCCTGCGGTGACGCGGGTTGGATCGCCCGCCATGCCATCTTCACCGCGCAATCCACCAGCATATCCGCCAGCATCGAAAGTTCGTCCGACAACGCCATGACCCCCAGCCGGCCCTCGATGTCAGCAATATTGAGTTTGAGCATAATGCGCTGTTTGGTGTGCCGCAGCAGCTCGTATTGCTGTTCGACGTCATTGCTAATGGCCTGGCATTGTGTCTCTAACATACGACGCTCCCCTTGCCAGTCAATCAACCCTTGTGTTGGCGTTCCCGGCTTGGCGCGGACGGCAGGCGGTAGCATCACATCATCGAGCAATATTGGGTGTCGTTGTAACAGGCTGGCGGCCCAGGCGCTTTGATGGGCAATCCGCGCAACACGCGCCAGCGCGGCGGGATACTCAAGCAGAAAGGCGAGGTAGGTTTCGCGCTTGTCGATTGCTTCCAGCAAATCGAATAATCGAAACAAGGTCGTCGAAGTGGTATCGACGGCGGCGCAGGTATCGACCGCGCGTTCAATCAGGGCCTCAAGCCGACTCCGAAGTTTCGGTGGCAACGCCTGCACGCGGCCCGAGGCAAACCACCGCTGAATCCGATCCGTAATCGTATCTCGATAGGCTTCGTCGTAAAGTCTAGTATTGAAGGGCACTTCCAAGCCATTTACCTTGAAACTACCCGTTTTTGCTAGGGTTTGGCTTTTCTCGATGCGCGTCTCCGCATCACCGAACGCCGCTTCAAATTCGCCGGTAACCACGGCTCGGTGCATATTGAGCGTCTGCAAGAACGGCTGCCAATCAGCGAAACCCATTGCTTCGGCAATCCGTTGCTGCTCCTCCGGCGAGGCGGGTAGTGACTGTGTCTGCTGGTCGTCGAAGTACTGCAAGCGGTGTTCTAGGTTACGCAAAAATGTGTATGCCCGAGATAACGCGGCCACGCGGCTTGCCGGGATGATGCCGTGTTGGCCGAGCTGCGACAGCGCTTCACGCGTGCTGCGGGTTTGCAGTCCAGTGTGATTAGTCCCACCACCGGTTTTGCCAACTGCACGCCCGCCGCGGATCAACTGGTGAATCTGTGTGACAAACTCGACCTCGCGAATGCCACCTTCGCCAACCTTGATATCACTTTGTTTGCCACGTTTGTTGGCGTCCGCCCGAATCTGGCTGTGCAAGGCGCGCATCTCTTCGATGGCGGCGTAGTCGTGGTAGCGACGAAACACAAACGGCATTGCCAAGGCGTCGAGGGTGGCGACATTTGTTGCCTCGCCGGTCATCACCCGAGCCTTTAGCCACGCATATCGTTCCCACGGACGCGCATGTTGCAAGAAATAGGACTCAAGAGAGGCTAGCGAGGTCACGAGCGGTCCACTGTCGCCGAACGGTCGAAGGCGCATATCGACGCGGAATACATAACCGTTTTCGTCAACATTATCGATTGACCGGATCACCCGCTTCCCCAACTGGTGGTGAAATTCGTGCCAACTCTTGTCAGCGTTCGCCGCACCGTCTTCCGCGTGAACAAAGATCAAGTCGATATCGGAGGACACGTTGAGCTCCAGAGCACCGAGTTTGCCCATGCCAACAACCATCAGGTCACTTTGTGGCGACGCCGACACCCCGTACTCATCCAGCAGGGCTTTGCTGTGGTGGGCGAGCGATAGGCGAACCACATCGTCGGCAAAGTGTGAAATTGCCGTTACCACTTCGTCGAGATCTGCCAGGCAGTTGATGTCGCGAAGCATGATTGCAAGCATCACCTGTTTGCGACGAAGGCGCAGGGTGGCGTCGATTGTGGATTCTGTCGTAATTGGCGATGCGGAGAAGGCGGCGACCGTCTCGACCGCAGACTGATCGGCATGGCTCCTTAACCACTCACGCAGTTCCGGCGTAGCAAACATCAGCCGCTCGGCATAGCGCGACGCGCGAAACAAACGTGCTACAGCAATGTCGAATGTTTCGTGGTCCATGCGGAAATTGCTGCCTTTGTACCCTTGGGCGCGGCTGTTTTGTGCGGGATAGTATGCTTTTGTGCGCCGATAGCGTCGTCGCCCGTTAAAATAATACGTAAATTTTCATCTTCGAGGACACCATTCTTCATATCGCCAAACGAATCGGCCAAATCTGCATGCGCACGGCATATTGGTTCGTCATCGTTTTGGCGCTGTTGGTGGCCGCCATACTGGCAAGTCTTAAGTACCTAGTAATGCCTAACATCCAAGGCTACGAGGCAGCGCTTCGGGCCAAAGTGGCCGAGGCGTCCGGGATGGAAGTTTCCGCCACTTCCATCGAGGGAGGTTGGTCGGGCTTCTCCCCATTCGTCGACTTGACCGGTGTGGAGTTACGTGAGCCGAAGGGCGTAAAGTCGCCAACCCGAACGGCGGGCAGTGTCGCGCTGCGCTTGCCCGCAGTACGGATCTCGCTTTCCATCCCGTATCTGATGGTCGGTCAAGTGCGTTTCAGCGAAGTCACCATTATTCAACCCGAGTTGTCCCTGATTCGCGCCGCAGACGGATTCATTTACTTTGCCGGAAGGCCGTTGAACAAGAAAAGTGAGGAGCCGGATGATGGTCGCCTGATAGATTGGCTAATTTCTCAGCCAGGTATCGATATCCAGCAGGCCACGCTGACATGGCGCGACGACACCCAGCCCGCGCCGGAATTGACGTTTAAGCAGGTCGGTATCCGGATCGATAAATCGCTGGGGCGGCACACGTTTGGTTTTGTCGCCACACCGCCGCGCGGCCTGGCGGGACAGATCGAAGTGCGTGGGAAACTGCGTTTCGGTAAAGCAGACGCCAATGATGAAAAGCCTGCAGAAGCGATGCGTTGGCAAGTTGATGGTACTATTTACGCGGCAGCGAGCGACGCGAACCTTGCCGAACTGCGTCGCCACTTGAACGTGCCGAACAGTTGGCAGTCGGGGGTAGGTACCGTGCGCTCGTGGCTTGAGTTGGATAGTCGGGCGGAGGGGGCACAAAAACTGGCGGTTTCAAAGACTGCTACGAATAATCCCACCAGCCCGATCAATCCGATCAAGGCCATCATTGCCGACGTCGCGATCATCAACGCGCGTGCGCAGTTAGCCGATGATGCGTCACCCCTCTCGATCGCAAAACTCACCGGTCGCCTGAGCTACCAGCGCCTCGAAGACGGCTTGCGCATCGGCACCAACAAACTTGAGTTCCGCACGCGAGAAGGCGTGAACTCGCTGCCGGCAGATTTTTCGTTATCCCTCCAGAGTGCGGGTAGCGTCGATAAAGAGCGTGGCGAGATCACGGCCAATGGCATCGACTTGAAAGTGATGACCTCGCTGCTCGAGTACTTCCCAATCGGTCGGGAGTTGCGCCAACTCGCGGCTAAGTTTGGGCTGCATGGTGCCGTCAAGGACATCCGCTTTGCTTGGACT
This sequence comes from Burkholderiales bacterium, assembly GCA_040379385.1. Lineage (GTDB taxonomy): Bacteria > Pseudomonadota > Gammaproteobacteria > Burkholderiales > Usitatibacteraceae > UKL13-2. Next base: position 17,787 of record JBEILF010000014.1, read on the forward strand.
GGCCCCTTACAGAAACCCAAAACCTATACCGTCAAGGGCACGCTCGTCGATTTTTCGTCAAACCTAACTGAATCGATTCCCGGCGTATCGGGTATCAGCGGTAGTGTTGAGGGGAGTGAGAAAGGCGGGAGGTACATTCTCAACGCGAAAGGCGTGGCCCTCGACATTCCGGCGATTTTTCGCGACACGGTGCGGTTTGATATTCTCGAAGGGCGGGGCGGTTGGCAGGTTGATGCCAATCAGCTTTCAATTAACTTCGACGGTGTCAGGGCGAGCAACCGGGACTTGTCCGCCCAACTGAGCGGAAAGTATCAGAAACTGCGCGAGAAACCGGGTGTCGAGATACCGCTTGAAAAGCGCCTCGGCACAATTGACCTCACGCTGAGACTTACCGAGGTTAACGCGCAGCGCCTGCCGACGTATTTGCCGAACGGGGCCGCCAACACGCGTGAGTATTTGGAGGCAGCGGTACGCGATGGCAAAGTGGAATCAGCCGTGTTGGGCCTTAAAGGAAATTTGAATCAGTTCCCGTTTCATAATGGCGTTGGCGGTAACTTTACGGTGCGGGCAAATCTGAAAGACGTTGACTTTCGTTATTTAGAAGGCTGGCCGGTCGCCAACGATATCGATGCTGAACTTCTGATCGACAACGCTGCGATCCGTGTAAAGGTAGATAAAGCCCGCTTCTTCAATGCTAGGGTACGCAACACCCAAGTCGTCATCGCTGATTCTCACGCCTGGCCGTTTTTGCTCGCAATCGTTGGGGAGGCGGATGCCCGTGCGGAGGACGTGTCCCGTTATCTTCGCGAGAGTCCGTTGGTTGACGGTGTTGGTGCATTCACCAAGGTCGTCGCGCTTGAGGGGCCTGGCAAACTCAACATAGACATAAAGATACCCGTCGGGCCCGCGCCAGCGGCAACAGCGCCAAAAGATGCACCGAAGTTTCGTTTGTCCGGAAAGTACAGCCTCAACAAGGGCAGCGCCAAGCTGAGTTTTGGCACACATATAAGCAACCTTAGCGGTGCCATCAGCTTTACCGACAAGAGTGTCACCAGCAGCAACGTAACCGGCGTGGCTTTCGGCTCACCAATCGCCATTGCCATATCCGGTGGTGGCGAAGCAGGCGTGGTCACCGACTTTGCCGGGCGCCTCGACGTTCAGCAGTTAGGTGACTTATTGCCTTTCTCAATGCCATCGCAAGTTGACGGCAATACCGACATTACCGGACGTGTTGTTAGTTCGGCCGCAGGTTTGGAGGTGGTGGTTGACTCGAGCCTAGTTGGGGTAACGTCAGCGCTGCCGGTCCCGCTCGCCAAAAGCCCCGACGAGGCGCGCCGTTTGAATCTGCGACTCATCAATGTTGGCCAACCAGGAGAGAAGATTTTTCTAAGCGTTGCCGGCGACGCTGGGCCTGGCACCGCGACTGACACCTCGACTGACTCTCGGGGCAACCGGATCGAGGCGCGCTTTCGGCGCAAATGGGATGCTGCGGGTGCCGCGCAATTTCAGGGGGTCGCCAGCGTGGGCCTCGCGGTGACAGAGGCACCATTGTCCGAGGGGCTCTGGCTGATGGGCAACATGAAGGCACTCGACTTCGATCAATGGGTCTCGGCGGTAAACTCACTCTATCCCAAGCCAGCTACGCCAACGACTGGCCCTGCTACTGCCGGTGCCGAACTTATCGCCGGATTCGATTTCTCGCTTGATCGATTGAACGCCTACTCGCGCAGTTTTTCCGAGGTCAAGATTCGGGGCCGCAAGTCGGCAGATCGCGCCAACCCAACATGGGCAATATCTGTGGCGAGTAAGGAAGCGGAAGGTGACCTTACCTGGCGCAGCGCTGCCTTCAATGAGCGTGGCGCGGTGCGGGCACGACTAAAGCGCCTGATTTTGCTGGACGATACCGGTGCTGCTCCGAGCGTACAACCAACAGCGGTGGCACTAGCCGCAGCTGAGCAAGACCTGCCGGCCCTTGATATTGTTGCGGACGAATTTAAATTTAGAGATCACTGGCTGGGCAAGCTCGAGTTGAAGGCAACACCTCAGGCGGCAAACTGGCGTATCGACCAACTGCTGATCAGCAACGGCCATGCCCGTACGGAAATGGATGGGCTTTGGCAGCGGTATGGAGATCCGTTTTCCCCCCCCCGCGAGGGCCCCGTAAAGTCACTGACCACCATGAGTATTAAAGTTGATTCGAATAACCTGAACGCGCTATTTTCGCAGTTCGGCTACGGCGACCAGATTCGGGGCGGGCGTGGCGGGTTGGAAGGCAAGTTGTCTTGGCCGGGGCACGTTTACCAGTTTCAAACCGCAAGTTTGTCGGGGATGTTTAAGGTGAATGCTGAACGCGGCCAATTTGTGAAGATGGACCCGGGGGCCGCAAAGTTGCTTGGCCTGATAAGTTTGCAGTCGATCCCCCGCAGGCTGACGTTCGATTTTCGTGATTTGTTCAGCGAAGGCTATGCCTTCGACAAGATTGAGGGCGACCTCACCATCACCGATGGTGTGATGTTCGCGAAAAATTTCGATATTTCCGGGCCCGCCGCCGACGTACGGATGTCGGGAGATATTGCGCTGCCCACCGAGCGTGTCAACTTAACAGTGACGGTGGCACCAAGGCTGAGTACCGTAGCGGCGGTTGGTGCGGGGGTGTTGGTCAACCCGCTTGTCGGATTTGGGGTGTTGCTCGGCGGTGAGGCGTTAAAGGCACCACTCGTCCGTGTGCTTTCCGCACAGTACACGGTATCCGGCAGGTGGGATAATCCAGAGGTGGAACGTGTAGGCCGAGTCATGGCACCAGCCGAGGGTAAGCCGGCAACCACGCCTGCGGCAACGCAGGCCGGACCGTCGGCTGCCAACGCCCCGGATAACAAACCACCCGTCGATCGAGAGCAGAAAAGCAAACCGTGATACTGAATAAAAATTCTACGACGCTGCCCGATGCACTGGCGAAGGCGCAACAGTCGACACAATCTTTCTTTCGTGTTGCCGCCATTCAAATGGCCTCAGGACCGCACGTCAAAGCGAACTTAGAAGAAGCCAGCCGATTGGTCGCGCTCGCCGCGTCCGCGGGCGCACGCATTGTTGTGCTGCCCGAGTACTTCGCGCTGATGGGCATGCGCGAAAATGACAAAGTTGAGGCGATGGAGGCCGATGGCCACGGACCGATCCAAGATTGGCTGGCCGAGACTGCGTCCAAACATCAACTCTGGCTGATTGGCGCTGGTGTTCCAATTTCGACCGATTTGCCGGGAAAAGTAAAGAACAGCTGTTTAGTCTATGACAACGCGGGTAAGCGCGTCGCACGCTACGATAAATTACATTTGTTTAGTCTGTCGATGGGGCAGGATCAGTTCAACGAAGCGCGCACCATTGAGCCTGGTGATACGGTCAAAGTGGTTGATTCACCATATGGACGTATCGGTCTGTCAATTTGTTACGACCTGCGTTTCCCCGAGTTGTACCGTGCTATGGGGGAAGTCGATATCATCGTCATTCCTTCGGCATTCACCGCGACCACCGGCAAAGCCCACTGGGAGCCGTTGGTTCGCGCTCGAGCAATCGAAAACTTGGCATATGTGATTGCTTCCGCGCAAGGTGGTTACCACGTCAACGGACGTGAAACCCATGGCGACACCATGATTGTTGACCCTTGGGGAATGGTGCTTGACCATCTACCCCGTGGATCGGGTGTCGTTGTGGCCGGTATCAATCCGCAGTACCAGCAAACGGTACGCAAGAGCCTTCCTGCGTTGTTGCATCGCCACCAGCATCTAAAGCCGGTTTAAAGGTAAGTCATGAACATCAAACAAATCGATACCCTCGCGACCGCGCGCGCCACGCTGCTTGCGCCGTATGGCTTGGCAGACGAGTCAATTGGGCGCATATTCGGCGAGATCTTGCGGCACGATGCCGATTACGCGGACCTTTACTTTCAATATGCGCGAAGTGAAGGGTGGAGTATCGAGGAGAGCCGTGTCAAATCAGGAAGTTTCAATATTGACCAAGGTGTAGGGGTGCGCGTGGTGTCCGGTGAAAAGACGGCATTTGCTTACTCCGACGACATCGGAATCGATAGTTTGATGGCGGCGGCGCATGCTACGCGCAGCATCGCTAGGGCATCGCAAAGCGGTAACGCTGGACGTATCGCCTCGGTACGCGAGTCAGCCGGACATTCTCTGTATCAGCCAAACGATCCCGTGTCGGGATACTCGGACGCGGAGAAAGTTCGCATTCTTGAGCGGCTGGAAAAATTTGCACGAGCCAGCGATCCGAGAGTTAAGGAAGTGATGGGGCGCCTGTCTGGTGAATATGAGGTGGTCCTAGTGGCACGACATGACGGTCTCTTAGCGGCTGATGTGCGACCACTGGTACACATTGGGATCACCGTTATCGCTGAACAAAACGGGCGACGCGAACAGGGACATACTGGCGGCGGCGGGCGCTACGATTACAGCTATTTCACCGACGACGTGTTACGGACGATGGCGGAGTCTGGCGTGCGCGAGGCGCTCATTAATCTCGACGCCAGACCGGCACCTGCCGGCCCAATGACGGTAGTACTCGGTGCCGGATGGCCCGGCATTTTGCTGCACGAAGCGGTCGGCCACAGCCTTGAAGGTGACTTCAATCGTAAGGGTAGCTCGGTCTTTTCCAACCGCGTTGGCGAACGCATCGCTGCCCCCGGTGTGACGGTGATCGACGACGGTACGTTGAAGGATCGCCGCGGCTCACTGAATATTGATGATGAAGGTACGCCGACGCAGCGCAATGTATTGATTGAAGACGGTATCCTCAAGGGGTATATGCAGGATTCAATGAACGCCCGGCTGATGAATGTGCCTGTGACTGGTAACGCACGGCGCGAGTCTTATGCGCATATTCCGATGCCGCGTATGACCAACACCTATATGCTCAACGGTGATAGGGCTCCGGAGGAAATTATCGCCAGCGTTAAGCGCGGCCTATACGCCGCCAATTTTGGCGGTGGGCAGGTTGATACCACAAGCGGCAAATTTGTCTTTTCCGCCTCAGAGGCCTACATGATCGAAGACGGCAAGATCACCTATCCGGTGGTCGGCGCGACATTGATTGGTAATGGTATCGAGTCGCTCAAACAGGTGACCATGATCGGCAACGACATGAAGCTCGATTCTGGCGTAGGCGTTTGCGGTAAGGAAGGCCAGAACGTTCCCGTCGGCGTCGGACAGCCAACTTTGCGCATTGAGGGGCTGACCGTCGGCGGTACGGCCTGACAAATGCGACCGGATTAGTGGTGCATTATTACCATGGCTGACACTCAAGCTTTATTGGCACCGGCCCGTGTGCCGTTGAAGTTTCCGCCGCATTTCTCGTGGACTGCGGTAGCGTTGGTGGTGGCGGAGAAGTTTGGACTTCGGGGGTTGCGCATCTCCGCCATGATCGGCGCGATGGTCGGTTATTTTTGGTGGCGTGGTTGCGACGGTCTGGTTTGCATCATTTTGTATGTGATGGCTGCGGCTACCGTGGTATTGGTGGTGCTGGTAGTTTGGACGGCTAAGGAATCTTTGGATCGATTTGCCAAACAGCATGCCGACCGCGCTTGGTTGATTATCGACGTTGACGGGGTCGGTGGCGAAGCCGTACTGGCCGACGGTGAAAAACGCTTCAAGATGCCGTGGAATGAGTTTCGCCTGGTGAAGGAACGATCCCGCTTTTGGCTACTCGAAACAAATTCACGGAGCTGGATGGTGCTACCAACGACCCACTTCACGGCTGAAGCATGGGCCCAGATGCGCGCACATCGTCGCGATTTGGTTGTGCGGAAAACGTAAGTCTGTGTCAGAGTCCGACGACTGATGGCGACCGATGGCGATTGACGTGAAGCCGATGGTCTTTGACCTGCTTATGAGTGTGGCGGGAACGGATTGATCGGCGGCCCGACGCGGATAACCTAGGAACGATAATGAAGCGACGTAATTTTCTGACCACTGTGGCGGTAACCGCCGGAGGACTGACTGTGTTTAAGGATGTTTTTGCCCAGCGGATGGGCCCAAGTTCACCCGATGCGGCAACCGTCAAGACGGCGATGGCTCAGGCTGCAGGCCCGGTGCCTAAGTTCGACAAGTTGGATCTGAGCAAGGATGAATGGAAGAAACGCCTGACGCCGGCGCAGTTTGATGTGTTGCGCAACGAGGGAACGGAGCGCGCCACCACCAGCCCACTTAATCACGAAAAGCGAAAGGGAGTGTTTCACTGCGCCGGATGTGACCATCCCTTGTTTACTTCAGAGATGAAATACGAAAGTGGCACCGGCTGGCCGAGTTTTTTCACTACCCTGCCGGGTGCGTTTGCCAAATCGACTGACTACAAACTGATTTACCCGCGTACCGAATACCATTGTGCACGTTGCGGCGGTCATCACGGACATGTGTTTAAAGATGGCCCAGCGCCAACCGGAGAGCGTTGGTGTAACAACGGTGTTGCCCTCGTTTTTAGGCCGTCAGCGTAGAAATAAAAGCCTAGCCTGAACATTTCATAGGGGCGCGTTCGAAAGTGGGCGAGTAGGTGAACAGGCGAGCGATTTTTTGCCTGACCGAGCACAGCATAGCGGGCTATGCTTCGGCAGCAAGGCGGAACATTGCCGTGCAATCGCCCGCTAGCGAACCGGCAGCCCGCATCCACAGCAGGAGAGAAACGAGCCAAATTGGTTTGCCAATCGCCCACAGGCAACCTCCTTCCAAGCAACCGGCGACCCATGAAATATTCAGGCTAGTATTGGCGTGTGTTTTCAGCCATTTATGCTTGGAGGTGCCCGTAAATAGGCGAGTTTAGTAGTTCACCATTTTTGCAATTGCCCTGCTACTATTCGGTTATGAAGTTCCGCGCAACTTTCTATTTTTGGTACTACTTTTCTAAGCCAAGGGCGGAGAAAGGGTAGCGCGCATCACTCGCAAACCAGATTTCATAAAAACCGCCGACCCAACAACCGGCGGTTTTTTTTTGCAGGACGTTGATACCACCATGTTTCACCCAGTCGCAGAACTCTCTATCCAATACGCCCGTTAAAATGAAAAGCTCTTCACTCTCCCTCGTTGCCAGTAAAGCAGATACCGATATGCCCTACAACACCGACGACCTACGGATTCGTGGCATTAGAGAACTGACGCCGCCAGCACATCTGATGCGTGAGTTTCCTTGTACCGAGGCGTCCTCGGCGACGGTATTCTGTGCACGTGAAGAAATTCACCGCATCATGCACCGCGGCGACTCGCGACTATTAGTGATTGTCGGGCCTTGCTCGATTCATGATTACGACGCAGCGATGGACTACGCCAAACGTCTGCAAGCCTTGCGCCTGACGATGGAGGCCGACCTGACAATTGTGATGCGGGTTTATTTTGAGAAGCCGCGCACGACGGTGGGCTGGAAGGGGTTCATCAACGATCCCAATCTCGATGACAGTTACGACATCAACAAAGGTTTGCGGCAGGCACGCAAGCTGCTTCTCGACATAAATGAGTTAGGCCTCGCCGCAGCCACAGAATTTCTCGATTTGATCTCGCCGCAGTACCTTGCAGATTTGATCGCCTGGGGGGCGATCGGCGCACGTACCACGGAAAGCCAGTCCCATCGGCAACTCGCATCCGGTCTGTCATGCCCGGTCGGTTTCAAGAATGGCACCGACGGCAATATCCGGATCGCGGTCGATGCGATTAAAGCGGCATCCGCCCCGCACCACTTCTTGTCAGTGACCAAAGGTGGACACTCGGCCATTGTTTCGACCGCTGGCAACGAGGACTGCCATGTTATTTTGCGTGGCGGGAAAGAGCCCAACTTTGATGCCGCGAGTGTTGACGCGGCTTGTCAGGAACTCGGCAAGGCGGGACTTGCACAGCGCGTGATGATTGATTTTTCGCATGCAAATTCGTCCAAGCAATACAGCAAACAGATGGATGTCTCAACGGATGTCGCGCAGCAGGTTGCGGCGGGAGACAGCCGTATCGTGGGTGTTATGGTCGAGAGCCACATCAACGCGGGAAGACAAGACATCGTACCCGGAAAGCCCCTTGCTTATGGTTTGTCAGTGACCGACGCCTGTCTCGGCTGGGAAGACACCGAAAAACTATTGACTCAGCTCGCGCAGAGTGTTCGCGCCCGACGGCTGGCAAACGCGGAATAGAGAGAGTCAAGACAGTATGGCCATTGAACTCAGGATACTGGGGCGTCACCAGATTGACGATCACAAAGTTGGATTTAGCTACAACGGTGTGGCCTTTGGCCAGAACACGCTACATACATTCGCTGGATTAAATGCCGTCGATACCCGCGAGTACGTTGAAGCTACATTTGCATGTTTGCGTGAATATGGACAGCAGTGCGCGCGGATGGGGGCCTACAAGCCGCGTACCAGCCCGTACTCATTTCAAGGAATGGGCAAGGAGTGTCTGCCTTGGGTATTTGAGTTGGCTGGCAAATACGATATACGAGTCATTTCGATGGAGGTGACGCGTGAAGCGCACATCGACGAGATCAATGAGGCGCTTGAGATTACCGGTCGGCCCACTGGTGTGATGCTGCAAATCGGCACTCGCAACACGCAGAACTTTGAGCTTCTGAAGGCGGTCGGCCGCCAGCATGAGTTTCCAATCTTGCTAAAACGTGGCTTCGGCATTACGCTCGACGAGTCGTTAATGGCAGCCGAGTACTGTGCTTCCGAAGGAAACACCAAAATTGTGTTTGGCCTGCGCGGCATGAAAACAAATTTTGGTGACCCGCACCGCAATCTCGTTGACTTCGCCCACGTGCCAGTGGTTCATCGGCTGACGCGTATGCCCGTCTGTGTTGACCCGTCACATTCAGTTGGTGCCCGGGGTGCTTCGCCAGACGGTATCCTCGACGTTTTCCACGTTGCAGCGCAAGGTGTCATCGCCGGCGCGAATATGTTGTTGGTGGATATGCATCCCGAACCGCGTAAGTCACTTGTCGATGCTGCGCAGGCGATCTGTCTCAGCGAGTTGTCGTATTTTCTCGAAGATGTTGCGATCGCACGCGAAGCCTATCTCCGGCGACTTGCGCTCACGGAACGAGTGAATCAGTCAGCAGACAATACGCAGCAGCAGCGAGCCGCATGACCTCCCGTGGAGCGGCTGGTAAATACAGATATGTGTTTGCCTCGGTGAGGCTGCTGTTTGTCGCCGCCGCGCTTGCATCTGGCGCAGCGATTAACGCCTCTGAGCCCGCGAAGCGTATTGCCGCGCTGGCCCCGTCCGTCACAGAGCTGGTCTATGCTGCGGGTGCCGGCAAGAGTCTCGTCGCGGTTTCGGCATTCAGTGACTACCCTGAAGCGGCGAGGCAACTGCCGCAAGTGGCGGATTTTGCCGGCATCAACCTTGAAGCATTGATTCGACTTAAGCCTGATCTTGTGCTGGTTTGGGAGTCGGGTACACGTCAGGCAGATATCGCCCGACTGCGTTCTCTGCAAATTCGCACGGAGTCGATTCGAATCGATACTTTTGACGACATACCGGCGGCGATTCGCAGGATTGGTGAGTTTGCGGGTACAACTGAAACGGCGAATGCAGCGGCGGGAAAATTTTATTCGCGCGCAAAAGAACTGGCGACTAGAAATCAAAACAAACCAAGTGTCACGGTTTTTTTTGAAATCGGGCGCTCGCCGCTGCTAACAATCAACGGCAATCACTTCATTTCTCGTGTGTTGTCTATTTGCGGTGGCGTGAATGTGTTTGCCAGCGCAGCGCCGCAGGTGTTTAAGCCCGAGCGCGAAACGCTGTTACAACTTGACCCTCAGGTGATTCTGCGAGGAGCAACCCCCCAGAGCAATCGATTTCGAGATGATGGTATCTACCAAGGTCTCGCGGCGCACCATCGAGGTCAAATATTGTCGGTCAATGCCGACCACATACTGCGACCGGGCCCGCGACTTATCGAAGCTGCCACCGAGGTATGCGACCTGTTGGACGGTGTACGTGCGGCCCAGTAGCCAACCATCGCTACTGCGATTAGATGGCTGATTCCTAGCGAAGGCACCTGATGAACGACCTCACGCTGATTACGTCGGCTCTGGATCGGCTAGATTGGTAAATGACTTAACAAATAGGATCGACCAATGCCGCTTGTGGTTTTGCACCACCGCAGGATAGCCTAAGGAAAGCGCATTCTTGTTGGATAACAATTAGAAATGTGTGTGGTTCGCTACCAATACAGTGGCTGTTGGGTAATCCGTGTCAGATCGCGCGGCATGGTCGGCTAACGTTGTGGAATTGGTGCTGGGTGCTCGCCTGAGTATTTCATGGGAGCACACTCGACAGCGGGTGAGCGGGCAACGCATGAAATACTCAGCCTGGATTGCAGCAGCAACTCACCCAGATTGGCTGGTTCGACTTTGCCGCCGCTCGGCAAAGATCAGACTTAACAATAGCCATTCTCTACGGGCCAACCATAGGCGACGCTGCTGCGGCGGAGTTTCAGGCAATTGCGGCTAACGTCCTTAACGGGGATTAGGTGACGGTGCCAAGGCGTCGTTGCTGGATGGATTTTCTTGTAGCGGTGGTGGCAACACCACTAGACAGACATTCCCAACAGCTGAGCAAATTTTCCTCGTCTAGCCGAGTGCTCACGTTGAAGTTATATCTATGTCGCGCCCGCTTAACTGCTGCCATGTGTCGGCGGTTGAGGGGAAGGTCTCAAGTCAAGGGCGTCTTGCAGTTTGCTGAGAATCGCTCGGTTTGCCATGCCTAGGAGGCTTGCAAGGTCGCATCCCAAACTTGACGCCAGACATTTTTTTCCGCAGCGCCGCTTTCAATGATACCTAGCGTTTCTGCCACTAGCCTGAACATTTCACGGGGGCGCGTTCGAAAGCGGACGAGTAGGTGAACAGGCGAGCTTTTTGCCTGACCGACCACAGCATAGCGGGCTATGCTTCGGCAGCAAGGCGCAACATTGCCGTCTAATCGCCCGAGAGCGAACCTGCAGCCCGCATCCACAGCAAGAGAGAAACAAGCCTAATTGGTATGCCAATCGCCCAGAGGCAACGCCCTTGTAAGCAACCAGCG
>JBEILF010000015.1:0-28510 GCA_040379385.1 Burkholderiales bacterium
CGGTTCCCACTGGAAAAAAGCGGTCATTGCCGCAACCAATTACACGCTAGTGCGCAAAACTCTGAACTCGTTAGCGATAGTCAAAAAATACCGCGCCTCAGCGCGGTATTTTTATCACGTGTGGAAAACTGTTTTCGGAATTGAAAAATGGTGTCTGACCCCATTTTTCTTTTTCCCTTTTTCCAGGCGAAAAACTATTTCAGGTCTTTCACCAACGCATTGCGCGTTTGGGCATTCACATCTACCGCTGCGGTGTACTGCGGGTGATCAACCCCCATTTGCAAGGTGACGCCGTATTTGAGCGCGGCCGCCATTTCTTCGGTGAGCGGGAACCGCATAAAGTGAACCGCTGAAGTTTTAGTCTCGTTCTCGCGCTCCAAGTCTTCATCGGCAATCGCATAGACTTTTTTCGCCCCTTCGACCTGCACCCAAGTCTTACGCTCAACGCCCTTGAGCTTGGTGAGCGCGACGCGGCGCTCGGCTTCGTCGCCGTATTCAATCATCATCGTGGCGCGAAAATCACGACCGCCGGGGATCAGCGGGTTGTAGGCTTCGAGTTCATCCAGGATGCCCTGCTCCTCAAACGTTTTCTCGATACGTAGCATTTCCTGGATCTGATAACGGCAGGTGAGCTCGTCTTCAAAAAGTAAGGTGACATGGTCGCCGATATGCACGGTGCGCAGCTTTTTGTGCGCAATCGCCTTGGCACGAAACTCAGGGCGGGCTTTAGCGTAGGTTTCAAGGCTCATCAATGAATCGCGGGTGATTTTGTTCATGGCAGTTATCGCTTGGTTGTTCATTACATTACTCCGGTAATCCGTAGGCCTTGCGTACCAGGGTAAGCGGATGCGCAAGTTGGGTTTTGGTGGCAGGCTGGTCTTTCTTGAGGAGACCGATACCCTGTTCGATGTGGTGGCCTGCGAGCTGGCAGTCCGATGAGATGTAGTCGGGTGCGGCATCCGCCATTTGTTTGAAAACAGGTTTGCCGATCTTTAATGACAGCGCGTGAAACTCTTTTTTCACACCCCACGTACCGGCGTGCCCTGAGCAGCGTTCCACGGTGGTGACTTTGGTATCAGGAATAAGCTCCAACATCTCGCGGGTTTTCTGCCCGACGTTTTGCACACGCGAATGGCAGGGGATGTGATACGAGATACGCCCCAGCGGTTGTGAGAACTGTGTTTTCAACAACCCGTCTTTGTTGCGGCTAATGAGGTATTCGAACGGGTCCATCATCGCCGCCTTGACCGCCTGTGCATCGGCGTCGTTGGGCAGCAACAACGGGAGTTCTTGTTTGAACATCAGCGTGCACGATGGGATCGGTGTGATGATCGTGTAACCTTCACGCGCCAGTTTGGCGAGCACTGGTAGGTTCTTACGGCCAAGCGCGATCACCGAATCGATATCGCCCAGTTCAAGTTTAGGCATGCCGCAGCAGGCTTCTTTTTCAACAACGACAAATGGGATCTCATTGTGGTCGAGCACTTTCAACAAGTCATGGCCGATGCCTGGCTCGTTATAGTTCACATAACAGGTCGAGAAGATCGCAACCTTGCCTTTGGTTTTCGCACCATCTTTTGGCGCGTAAGCTTTGCTCGGGGTGTAGTGCGAGCGGAATTTTTTGGTGGTGAATTCCGGCACCCACGCATTTTTGTCCACACCCATCACCGCTTCGCCCATGGCGCGCATGCTTGGCATCTTCGCGGCGGCGTTGACAAACTGTACCACCACCGGAATGGTCGCGAGTTTGCCGTTGCGATCAGTTGAGGACAGCGTAACATCGCGGAATTTGGTCGCGGTGCCTTGTTTGAATTGGATCGCTTTTGCACGCAACATCAAGTGCGGGAAATCGACGTTCCACGGATGCGGCGGAACGTATGGGCACTTGGTCATGTAACAAACATCACAAAGGTAGCACTGATCGACCACCTTCCAATACATCTCCTTCGGTACACCATCGAGCTCAAGCGTCGGGCTTTCATCGATCAAGTCGAACATCACCGGGAAGGAATTACACAGCGAGACACAGCGGCGGCAACCATGACAAATATCGAACACGCGCTCCATTTCTTTCATCACCGATTCGACGGAATAGAACTCGGGGTTCTGCCAATCGATGGGATGTCGGGTCGGGGCTTCGAGGCTACCTTCGCGTTCACTCATTTATGACTCTCTGTGGAAAAACGAAATACTGCATGTAGTGGATCAAGGAGTATCGACAAAGACACCTTCGGTATTTTCCCAAGGTGCCTCTGCCGATTACCAAACAACGACTTAGGCTGCGATGCCTTCAAGCGCCTTGGCAAACTTGTTCGCGTGTGAACGCTCCGCTTTTGCCAGGGTTTCGAACCAATCAGCAATTTCTTCGAAACCTTCGTCACGCGCGGTCTTGGCCATGCCCGGGTACATGTCGGTGTACTCGTGGGTTTCGCCAGCAACAGCGGACCTCAGGTTTTGCTCGGAGGTGCCGATCGGCAAATCGGTCGCCGGATCACCCACTTCAGCCAGATAGTCTAGGTGGCCATGTGCGTGGCCGGTTTCGCCTTCTGCGGTGTTACGGAACAACGAAGCAACTTCGGTATGACCTTCAACGTCGGCTTTGTTCGCGAAATACAGATAGCGACGGTTGGCTTGGGATTCACCCGCAAATGCATCTTTCAGGTTTTGATGGGTTTTGGTGCCTTTGAGACTCATGTGAAACTCCTTTGTACAAAGGTAATAACAGGGGTAAAAACGCGGTTGAAACGGGTTGGAACAGAGTTCTGCAACTACGCAGGTCTTCCATTTACTGCGCAGACCGTGACTATCGTGCAATCGATGTTATTGGTCAAATAGATTGATCCTATGTTTTCAATAGCTAATTCCAATGATCAAAAAACATCGGCCTGTCACAACGCCCCACCTGCGCCAAAATGCCGCCATGCCTTCATTTTCAGAAAACATCGTTCGCTGGCAAAAGCAAAGCGGGCGCCACGATTTGCCTTGGCAGAACACGCGGGACCCTTATCGTATATGGGTATCCGAAATCATGTTGCAACAGACCCAGGTTAGCGCCGTCGTCGGTTACTACGCGCGTTTTTTGGCGCGGTTTCCGCATATTGCATCGCTCGCCGCCGCACCGATTGATGATGTCATGCAGCATTGGGCCGGGCTCGGCTACTACGCCCGTGCGCGAAATCTTCACAAAGCCGCTGTAACCATTGTCGAGGAGTTCGGCGGCGTGTTCCCCAAAACACATGAAGATGTATGGTCGCTACCCGGTATCGGCCGTTCGACTGCCGCTGCGATATGTGCCTTTGCGTATGGCGAGCCGCTCGCCATTCTCGATGGAAACGTAAAGCGCGTGTTTGCGCGCAATTTCGGCATCGAAGGGGACATTCGCGCAAAGGCTATTGAAGACACCATGTGGCTCATCGCGGAACGCGAGGTGTCGAAAAAACAAATCGAGGCCTACACGCAGGGCCTGATGGACCTCGGCGCGACCATCTGTACCCGTGGCACACCACGTTGCTTGTTGTGCCCCCTGCGCGACGGCTGTATTGCTTATAACGAAGGGCGCATCGCGGACCTGCCGGGCAACAGCCCAAAAAAAGAAACACCGCACCGGCAAACCAAGATGTTGGTGTTGATTTCCGCTAACGAGGTGTTGATCGAGCGCCGACCGCCGACCGGCATCTGGGGCGGACTATGGTCACTTCCAGAGGTCGCGGTCGAAGCCGATGTGATGGCAATCACAAAGGCGAAATATCGCGTCAAGCTCAGCAAAGGCCGTCGGCCTCGTCCACTGCCGGAGGTGGAACACGGCTTTACACATTACTCACTGACCATCTATCCAATGGAAATTGCGGTAGCCAAACGCAATGATCACCTTGCGGAGCCGGGTGTGATGTGGCTGAACTTGGATGATATTGGCGGTGCCGCGCTACCAGCGCCGGTGAAGAAAATTCTTCAGCGGCTTACTGGTTAACCTCTAGCATCCACGGGCACTTCCACGGCTTATTGCTTTGAAATACCCGTCAATAGGCGTGTTTCACTTTTGGCAACTTCTATTGATGCGGCAATTAAATATGGAAAAACATTTAAGCCATCCCCGTTCCCGCGTCGGCGGGAACCCAATTCTGTTCAGCGTAGGTGACGCCAAAATTAGGCTCCCGCCGACGCGGGAGCGGGGTTCCTTTTAGTGATTCACATTAAGTTGCCGGATCAATAAATACCTCAAAACTGCCGTCAATCCGGCGAACAACTACAGGGCTGCGCCGGGCGGGAATCCAATTTCACCGCACGCTTGCCACACAAAATTAGGCTCCCGCCGACGCGGGAGCGGGGTTCTTTTGATTATTCATATTACGTTGCCGACTCAATAGAAATTCCCCAAATTAAACTCCAGCATCCACGGGCACTTCCACGGCTTTTTGCTCTGAAATACCCGCCAATAGGCGAGTTCTTCCATTTGGGAACTTCTATAAACCTACTGCGCGGGCGAATCTGTCAGTTCCGGTGCTCGCCGTACACTGTGTACGTGTCCGCTCCTCACTGCCAACTTCACCCGCTCGCGACGGTTCTTAGAAGTTCCCATTTAATGGATATCCCGGTGGCGAACCAACACTTGTTGTTTCTCGCCGAAGCGAGCCGCGAGCTGCTCGCTGATATAGACCGACCGATGCTGCCCGCCAGTGCAGCCGATTGCGACCGTCACTGCGGCACGGTGATCGCGTACAAAAGAAGGCAGCCAACGCTCAAGGAAACCCGCGACATCGTCAATGAAATTGGCAACGTCAGCATCCGCCTGTAGGAATTTCTTTACCGGCTCATCTCGCCCGGTTAGTGGCCGTAGCGTGGTGTCGTAGTAGGGGTTTGGCAGGAAACGCACGTCAAACACCATATCGGCATCCATCGGAATACCGTGTTTGAAACCAAACGATTGCAATGTCAGCGAGATACGGCTCCGGTCAAGTTGTAGCCAATCCTTTATCCAGTCACGCAAACGGTTGGCGTTCACGCCGGAAGTATCCATGCGGTGGCCAAGCTCGGCGATATCTGCCAGTAACCGCCGCTCTTCACCGATACAGGCTTGCACGCCGCCGGTGATTCGCTCGGCGAGAGGGTGCGGACGCCTGGTCTCGGCAAATCGTCGCGCGATGGCTTCGTCACTCGCCTCTATAAAGAGAAGTCGGCAGTCAACACCTCGATCTCGAAGCGCGCTAACCAATGCCGGTAACGCGCCGACCGACTCGCCGGCACGGATATCGATGGCGACTGCGATCTGCCTGACCCCCGCTAGTTCGCGCAACAGTCCTTCGACCATGGCGACGGGCAGATTATCGACCGCAAAATAGCCTGCGTCCTCAAGCGCCTTAAGCGCGACACTCTTGCCAGAACCCGAGTAACCGCTGACGAGCACGAGCTTCATTTCACCGCACCGCGCTACTCTGGCGCATAGGCATCAAAGGATGCGGTGGCATTGGCATCGAAGCTGGTGTTAACGGGGGCCCGCGTCTGTTCGAAATCGCGCGAAGATCCAGGTGGCTGGGCTTCTTCGACCTGCTCGCGCATCGCCGCCTCATGCCGATCAAGGAAATCCTTGGTGGAATCGTAGCCTCTAGTTTGCAGAATATAGTGCCGCACCGCCGCCTCTACCAGCACCGCGAGATTGCGGCCGGCAACAACGGCCAGTGTCACTGTAGGAATTTCAACGCCGAGAATAGTCGTTGTGCTGGACTTCGTTTGTAGCCGATCAAGCCCAGCGAAATACTCTTTGGTCGGCCGCTCCAAGTGGACGATGAGCCGCAAGGTCTTGCGGGGACGCACTGCTGTTTCACCAAAAATGGCGCGGATATTCAACACACCGATTCCGCGTACCTCCAAAAAATCGCGCAACAACGGCGGGCAGCGACCTTGAATCGTCTCGGGTCCCACCTGATACAACTCGACCGCGTCGTCGGCCACGAGTCCGGCACCGCGCGAAATCAGTTCGAGGGCAAGTTCGCTCTTACCGATTTGTGAATCACCCGTAATCAGAATGCCAAAGCCGAGTACGTCCAAGAACACGCCATGCGAGGTGGTGATCTCGGACAACTCGCGCTGCAAATAAGGACGCAACAAATTGACAAAAGTGCGACTCTTTTTCAGCGACAAAAATAGCGGCGTACTGTAGCGATCTGCGGCCTCGATCAGAAACTTCGGCGCATCCACACCATCACATAGAAAGATGGCCATCGTTTCGTTAGTACAAAGCGCCTCAAGGCTCGCCGCACGATGCGCCTCGTCGAGGTTTTCCAGATACTCGATATCCGAGATGCCAAGCGCCTGAATTAAAATTGGATGAACCAAGTTCAGATGCCCGACCAGTCCCACTCCGGGACGATTCAGCGCCTCATGATTGAGCGCGCGCGATGCGCCCCGCTGCCCGCCAACCCAGGTTAGCGAGAGCTTGTCGCGACGGTCGTCAAACAGCCGCTGAACGCTGAGCTGCGGCATTTGTCGAGCCGGATGTCGAGCCGTAAATCAACATGTCGTGTGCGCGCACATTGTCGCGCTCGGCCAACAGCGCATCTCGCAGATTCTCGTCGCTGAAGACCTGCGCCAGCTCCGACAGCAAATTCAGGTGCTGTTCGGTGGCGTGCTCCGGCACGAGCATTGCAAACACAAGCCGTACGGCTTGGCCATCGGGGGACTCAAACGGCACGCCTTCCTTGGTACGGATAAACACCGCGACGGTCTCGCGCAGATTCTTGATGCGCCCATGAGGAATGGCAACGCCGTGTCCCAAGCCGGTGGATCCGAGCTTTTCGCGGGCGAACAGCGCGTCGAACACCGCCGCACGAGCGATCTTGTTTTCATTCTCGAACAGCAGGCCAATCTGCTCAAACAAGCGTTTCTTACTTGAGACATCTAGATCCAGCAGGACGTGGGCTACCGGTAAAGATTTGGCAAATGATGCGACTGGCATAGTGCGGGCTTAGCAATTCTGATGCGGCATTCTACGCCTCGTCAGTCAGGCAAGCGTGCTCACGAAAAATTTTGCATATCTGACATGATCGCGCGATGGGAGCACTAATGCCAATCTTGTGCGCCAAAACACAAACCGCCCGATTTACCGCGTGAGCGGGCCAATCGGGCGGCATTGGTTCGTTGCAAGTTGCAACCGAAATCAGGAATCCAGAAGCGTCCGCTTTGGCGCTTCAGAAATATGTTTGCTTTTGATTCTTTCTTTGTGCTTGACGATTTGACGGTCTAATTTATCCACCAGCAAGTCAATTGCGGCGTACATATCGGTATCGGCAGATTCCACAAAAATGTCCTTGCCGGAAAGGTGCACATTCGCCTCGATTTTCTGTCGTAGTTTTTCAACGGTCAGTATCAAGTTCACATCAATCACATGGTCGAAGTGGCGATTTATTCGGGTCATCTTCGAGGTCACGTAATCACGCATTGACGGGGTGATTTCGAGGTGATGACCTGTCATGTGCAAGTTCATATACCGCTCTCCTTTCAAGTGGACACAGCATGTGCCCAGTTAATCCATCCCGGTTGAGGGACGCAAAATACTGCCAATAAGTTGACGATACGCCCATTCGGCAAAGCGTGCAACTTGAAAAAGGCGGGCTATTTCCGCGCTAATCGGCGACGCGGATAACCGACGCCGACTATATCGATTTTCGCAAACTCGCAGGCTGGATTTGCAGGGACTCGCGATATTTGGCAATGGTTCGACGCGCAACCAAAATGCCTTGGTTCGACAATAAATCGGCAATCTTGTTATCCGACAAGGGTTTACGTTGATCTTCGGCCTCGACTAGCTGCTTGATTAGCGCTCGAATTGCCGTCGCCGAACACGCGCCACCCGCCTCAGTTGCCACACTCGAACCAAAAAAGTACTTAAGTTCATATATGCCTCGCGGAGTGAGCATATACTTTTGTGTGGTTACGCGCGAAACAGTGGATTCATGTAGCCCGACTTGGTCCGCAATCTCACGCAACACTAACGGACGCATGGCCACTTCACCATGGTCGAAAAAGTGGCGCTGATTTTCGACAATTGCTTCGGTGACCTTCAAGATGGTCTCGAAACGCTGCTGAATATTTTTGATCAGCCAACGCGCTTCTTGCAACTGACTAGCAAGATTATTGCCCTTTGCCTCCCGGCTCTTGTACAGCAGGTCGGCATAGAGCTGATTTACCCGCAGCCTTGGCAGGGCTGCTTGATTCAACATCGCACGCCACTTGCCACGGACTTTCTTCACAACCACATCCGGGATCACAAACCTTGTGTCACCCTGACCAAATCTGCGACCGGGCTTCGGATCCAGCGCCACGATCAAGGCGCGTGTTGCGCGCAGCTCGTTATCAGATAAACGAAGAACCCGCTTGAGTTTGGCAAAATCGCGCTGCGCAAGCGCGGCCAGATGCTCCGTCACCAACGCCTTTGCATCCGTCAAATGAGGCGTTGCTGGCGGTAACTGATCTAGCTGCAGACGCAAACATTCGGATAGCGAGCGGGCCCCCACACCAGGTGGCTCCAGATGCTGGATGTAACTCAATGCAACATTGAGTTCGCTGCGCAGCATTTCTTCAACGTCATCGTCGCCAATCTCGGCAAACAATCCATCACCGGAAACGGCAAGCATACGCACCAATTCGTCCAGCTCATAGGCGAGGTAGCCGTCATCGTCGAGGTGTCCAATGATGAACCCCGCCATTTGCCGGTCGCGCATCGACAACGGCATCAAGCCCAGCTGCGCCAACAGGTGTTGTTGCAGCGATATTGAAGACTCGGCCGCAGCGCCGTATTCATCGCGATCCAGACGATCACCATCATCATCGCCGCTGGTTGCCGTACCCGATCCACCCATACTTTCAAAACCACCGGCCGCGCCGAATTCACTACTATCGAATTCCAGCTCTCCCCTTTCCGAGGTTTCATTCGCCACTTGGGTTGCCGACACTTGGCCCGGCGCGTAGTCTGGATCGCGATAGGCATCGATAGAGGCAGCCTCGGGCAGACGATCACCGGCGGCATCACTCGCCGCCAAATCTGCCTCACGCGACTCGTTGTCCTCGCGCTCAAGCAACGGATTTTCGAGCAAGAACTTTTCTAACTCCTGATTCATGTCTGCGGTCGATAGCTGCAACAGTTTGATGGCCTGCTGTAGCTGGGGCGTGAGCGCAAGATGTTGTGAAAGCTTGAGTTGGAGCGATGCCTTCATAATCAGGGTTAGAGCCGGAAATTCTCGCCCAAGTAAACTTTTCGCACGGTTTCGTCGGCAACAATCTCCGCCGGTTTACCAGTCGCCAGTACACGTCCCTGGTTAATGATGTAGGCGTGGTCACAGATGCCGAGCGTCTCGCGAACATTGTGGTCGGTAATCAGCACACCGATGCCGCGCTTCTTGAGAAACTTGATGATTTCTTGAATATCAATAACCGCGATTGGGTCAACACCAGCAAACGGCTCGTCGAGCAATACAAAACGCTGATCAACTGCGAGCGCACGTGCGATCTCGACCCGGCGTCGTTCACCACCCGATAGACTGACGGCCGGATTGTTGCGCAGATGGCTAATGTGCAGCTCGTCCATCAACCCATTACGCTTTTTTGCCATTTCTTCGCTACTCAAACCACGCAGCTCCAAGACAGCCTGAATATTCTCAGACACACTTAGCTTGCGAAAAATCGACGCTTCTTGGGGAAGATACGCCACCCCCAACCGCGAGCGCTGATAGATGGGCAGAGCAGTCATGACGTGTTGGTCCAGCTGAATTTCGCCCCCATCAGCAGGAACGAGTCCCACAATCATGTAGAAACAGGTGGTTTTTCCCGCGCCGTTTGGGCCCAGTAGGCCCACCACCTCGCCGCTCTTCACTTCTAGTGAGACGTCGTGCACCACCACTCGCTTCTTATACGCCTTGCGCAAATGCCGGGCCCGCAGCACACTAACTTCCGGCTCCATGCGCCGGTCGGCGTCAAGCTCGGTTGGAAAAGAGTCACGTGCGGCATCCATGCCTACTTCTTCGCTGGCACCGTCGGCGCTGGCGCAGCCGACGAGACATTGCCGCGCGCTGCATCCTTGGAGGGCTCTTGCCTCGGTTGAATGGTCATTTGCACCCGATTGTTGCCGGTAGCAATCGTCGCCTTCGGATCCGTCTTTCCGTCGGGCACCCTACCGAACGCCTGAATCACATCGGTCAACGAGTTGTAGTAGATGTACTCGCCGGTTAACTCATCCGTGCCGTTCTTCAAGCGCGCGCGCGAAAAGAGCTTCAGGGTGTTGGCCTTATCATCGAACTCGGCACGATCTGCAACCCCTTCCATATAGTCGCTGTAGCCCTCGCGCTTCTCGCGGAACGTGATTTGGCCGCCGACCTTGCCGAACAACTCGGCAAAAACCTTACCCTGCGCGTCGCGCTTGAGGCGCATGCGCTCGGCAGTGATGCGCATGGTCCCCTGCTCCAAGACGACTTCGCCTTCAAGCACCAGAACGTTGGTAGACTGATCCAACACATTGCTCGCCGCCTCAATCTTGATGGGCTCGGATCGATCCGCCTTTTCGGCTAGAGCCCCAAACGGTACAAGAAAAAATGCCGCGACCAGTATGTCTAAGGGGTGCCACCAATGCACGTTCAATTTTTGTTCGAGATTTCTCATCAATATATCACTTCCCGCTGGTAAGCGTTGCACGCATCTTTTCCATGCGCAACGTTTTGGTAAGGCTGTTGAGCTCAAAACTCGCCGCATACATAACACCCTGCGAGCTCTCTATCACAACCCCTTCTTTTGAAGACGCTGTGTTTTTTTCCGGCAGCACCGTCAAACGCGGAGTGCGAAGTTTCATTGCAGGTGTGTTGCCAAATGGGCTCGAATCGATCACCACGCCACCCTCCATCATTACCTCATTGCCACCGGATATCAGTCTGGCTGTCGGCGATTTGGCGACTAGCTGCGGCTGCCCCGGCGTCATCGCGGTGAACACCACCTTGTCAAGCTTGGACACGTCTTCGACCGGAAAATGCGTCATTGTCTCGGCGATCAATACGTATTGTACGTCGCCAGCGGGGGACAACTTTCTGGCGACAAATCGCTCTACCACCACGTCGGGATCATTGCGTCCAAGCTCACGAGTGCTGGCACCTTCGTTGGTGACGTACTGGGATAACCAAAAAGAGAGCGCAAGAAGCAACAAGAGCACAGCCACGGGAAGAATCGGTAGGGCGCGCCCGTTCATTTCAACAATTCACTTAAAGTTGGCAGAGGAAGTGCCCGATCTTGAATCGCCACCACAACACTTTTCGCGGGAAGTCCATATTTGAACTCAATTGCTAAAGGCAATTCGGAGCGCAGTGGTACTCTATTTGGCTTGGCTACGATTGGTTTACCCTTGGCAGGCCAGTGATCCTGCCAAACGCCATCCTCATCCAGAAAGGAAAAACGTCCCTCGGCACCGCGCCACGCAGCCAAAACTACCGTCGAGTTCCGCCCAGAACCGTCCTGCTGACTTGCATGCATCAGCTTCAATTCCCCCTCACCCCTCTCGGCGTTAAAGCCAATTTCGAACCGATAGGCAGTGGGGCCGCGGGTGTTTGCATTTGGTACCGCGATTGACAATCCAGCGACGCTGCGCACATCCCCGATCAGCGGTGCCGCTTGGTCCAATCGCTTTACTCCCGGAGGAGGCAGCACGGTGAGGCCTACCGTTTCGCGAAACCAAGCGAGACGCATTGCCTGATCACGCGAATTCGATGACTCAACTGCACCAACCTCCGCGACGCGAATTGCCTGAGAAACCCCCGATACCAAAATTCCGGCCACCATAAAAAACAATGCCATTGCCGTCAGAATCTCCAACAGCGTAAACCCAGCCTGTTTCAGTTCACAAAGCCTGACAATGGCATACTGATCGGCTCGTGGCGATCGCGCCAATTCTTGAGAGCCGTCGCCAGGGGATATCGTACCTTTGGCCCGCAAGTTGGGTGCAAGGCAAATAGAGAATTGAGGCATTTGGATCAAGTCTAGTATGATTCTTGCTTCGGCAAAGCCACAATCATAACGCTTTGGTTCGCAAAATGGCGGCAAGGTTCGACCGCGTCGAGAACCACGGGGTAGCCTAGCCTACAAGCTTCAACATGGGTAGCATGCGTGACGGCAAAAACAACTTCTAACGACCAAGACGCTTCAATACACAGCGAAACAGGTTTCGTGCTGGTTGCCACGTTGGTGGCCATTGCGATCATTAGCCTTGGTGCGGCGTTTTTTGCCGCCCAAGTGGATACGCTACGAAATAGCGCTTTGTACATGCAGCGCTGGGCGGAGGCAGAAAGAGAGGCCTTTGAAATCCGCGAATCTCTTCAATTCGCTGCTGCCACGGGAGTTCGCGATGAGGGGGGCCTCACGTTCGGCAAGGAAACCCTCGCGACTGACGGCAGGCGCTACAAATTGACTGAAACGCTTTCCATCAGCGTTCAAGATGAGCGCGGACTACTTGCAGTAAATACCTTAGATGAAAAAACGCTCTCGCGTTTGCTCGACAGCTTGGGCATGCGCGTTGAAAATCAGGCTCGCCTGATAGACGGCTTGCTCGATTATATTGATGCTGATGACCTGAAACGTTTAAACGGGGCGGAAAGACGCGAGTATGCCCGGATGAACAAACCGCCGCCGAGCAACGATTTTCTCCGCGCACGTGACCAACTGCAGGAAGTTGAGGGTTGGGATGACCTTTTCGACCGTCTCCGGTTAGCCGGTCAAACCAGTAATCCGGGCGTTGAATCACGGTTCATAGATCTGTTTTCAATATCCCTTCACTCGGGCGTAAATCTGAACTCGGCACCAGCCGCCGTGCTTTATGCCTTGCCTGGATTGGATCGCACAAAAATTCCCGCCCTCATTGATCAACGCCGGGCACGGGCGTTTACGTCCATCGCGCAGCTCGCTCCGTTCACCTCGGGGCCAATCGATTCCGACTATTTGGGCCTATTCGGCGCAAACGACTTACGGGTTGTCCTATACAAGGCGGAGCTACCGTTCCTGCTAGAATGCCAATTATCGATTACGCCCGGAGATACTGATCGGCCAACTCGACTAAAGATGTGTGTCCGTCGCCCTATAACCGCCTCGGCTGGCGGTGGAGCAGATGAATTCAAGCGAGCTTTGCTGCAAGATACGCAAAAACCAGAAATGCGACAGCCGCCAGACTCCAGGCCCTCGGCAACTACCTCTCTTTCCATCAGGAATGACCTACGCGACGCACCCCAGAATGTTGATGCAAAAGCGCCTCAGTGGCTGGCTGAAGTTCTTAACCCCGGCAAATCTCCGCGGTGATCGGCCCTTCTCTGTAGACGAGCACTTTCGCCAAACGAGGCAAGGCGTCATTGCGCCATCTGCAACGGCTGCGGCACAATCCCGTAACGCCTTTTGGCTACTGTCCAGAGGCTGTTATGCCGTCAAAATCCTAGAATTAGCGGCTGTTCCACAGGCCAAACGCAACGACGCGATTCGCCTTGCCGTCGCCGGCTGGTCGCCGTTCTCGGCCACTGACCACTACATTGTTCCGTCGGCCAATTCCGCCATTATTTGCGCGTGGGACAGAGAGGCGACCAAAGCCCTGATGCTTGAATCAGGCGCTAACGCCACGCAAATTCGGGTCGTGCCGGAATCAGCGCTGCGCCGCTTTGAAACCAGCGATCTAGCAAATGCTGAATCGACCAAAGACAGCGCGGCCTTGTATCGCGCAGAGGACGGGTTTGTTGGCATTGTTTACGGATCGGGGCGGATCGTTGCCGAGCAATGGTGGCCGGAGCTGCCCACCGATTCGAATTGGCGAAACTTCTTGCGCAGCACCGGACAGCAAGAGACCGCAGACTCGGTCGCACCCTCCGCGATATCAGCGGCTTGGCTGAAAGAGCCGGTCGGATACCTAGCTGATCAAGCTAATGACAGCACATCTCAACGAGAGTTACTTGTCGTTCTTGCATTGGCCTTTCTGTTGTCCATACCGACTGTTTGGTACGCAAACGAAGTACGCCAACTGTTTTCGCTCAAACGCGATGCAGTTCAGCGCTTGGCAGCAACGGAGAAAGATCTAGATGTCGCCCTCAACGCTCGCGAGCAGGCGTTGTCCGAACAACAACGAGCCACCCAGCTGCTAGAGCTTTTTGGTCAACCGGATCCGCTACAGCTGTTATTGCTCGTCGCCAATCTGCTCAACCAAAACGCAACGGCCGGAGCACTCCAGCTTGGCGAGTGGGATTTGCGACCGCAGCAACTTAAATTCACCATTGTGGCAACTTCAGGCGTGCCTCCGGCGGCAACCTCACTCGTCAAAGCACTCGAGCTCGAACCATCCTTTCGGGACGTTGAGGCACGAACCGATGGATCGCGCGTAAACATTACGATTCGACTCGTCAAACCCGGCTCAGGGCAGGGCGCAGACTCGGCATCAGCCACGCCGAAGCCTGAGCTAAAGAAAGCTGAACTGCCTGCCCACCAATTTGTGGCCCAAGTTTGCGCCGAATCAACAAGCGCCAACGCAGCGGATGTTCGCGCGACATAATGCAAATGCCAAACATCAGCGAATTTACAAGCCAGTTTTTGGGGGAATGGCGCTCCAATTCGAGATTTCGTGCGGGCATCTACCTGCTATTGGGTACACTTTGGCTGTATGGGGTCTTACTGCTACGCGATCATGCTGTCGCAGAACATGCCAATTGGGAGTTAATCGAGCAAAAGAATTCACGCGCTCGGGCGACTGCAGCCATCGCTGACTGGCCGACCCGCGCCCAGGAAATGAGAGCCGCCGTGACGGATCTTGAGGCTCTTTTGTGGCGCGATGGAAGTCTCGGCCTTTCTCAGGCGGCCTTTGAAGAGCGCATCGTACAATCGCTGACGCTAATGAACATCCCCATCCGCAGCATACGAACCACGGCGACGGCTGAAAGCTCGACACCGGGCCAGCTTGCTCTTATACAATTACGAGCGCGCGTCCAAATAGACTTTAGAGCCTCCACTGTTTATCCTTGGTTGGCTTCACTTGCACGCAGCAAATCCAACAAGTCGCCGACGATCTTTGTAGAAAGTCTGACCATCCGTACCGGCAATGTGGGTCAAGCGGCAACCGCCGAGATCGAACTGATCGGTTACGCCGTCAAGACGACCTCCAACCGTGAACCTGCGCCGCCGATTGCGCCCTCTAAAGCTGCATCTCAGCCGCCGAATTTGCCCCAGTGAATATCCTACTTAAGCGATGGCTTCTTGGTGTGGCGACGGCAACAGTAGCGGTCGTGTTTCTCGCGCCCGTGCCTCAGCGCAAGGCATTGGCCGATGCCAAGTCGGATGATGGCTGGCTGGTTCCACGGCTACCGATAACAACAACTGACTCACAATCTGTCGTGAGCAGCTTAGTTCAAAGTAAACTCTGGGGCAGCTCTGCAGAGACACCTCCAGCCGTTGACGACAAGGCCTCCCGTTGGCGGATTGCCGGGATTACCGGCAGACCTGCTGAACGCTATGCCATTATTCAGTTCGGGGATGATCGCGTTCAACAGCTGAAAGCAGGAGACAAACTTCCGGATGGAACGCTTATCTCAGCAGTTGGTGAGCGCGGTATTTGTGTTTTGCTGGCACGGAAAAAACGTAACCTCCCCTTGGATGGGCAGGCGGCGGCGATTGTTTGGTAGGCAACAACAAGATCAATTTATGAAAAATGCGACTCCACTGCATCGATCGATAGCGTTAGTGCTGCTAGTAGCAGTCACTTTTGTTGGTTGTGCGACTGAACGCGTCATTCCACGGCCGCTAAATCTACCAGAGCGATCTGCTCCCTCGTCGGACGACGCGGCGATCAAGGCTATCGCTGCGGAGGGCAAACGCGGGACTCTAGTAATGCAAAACCCGTCGCCTCCCGTGCAGACGACCAAGGCACCGACTGCACCGTCCCCCACGCGGCCTTCCGGGCCAGCGGACATCGTGCTGAATTTTGATCAGCTCCCTTTGCCCGCCTTCATTCAGGCGGTATACGCAACCGCGTTGAAGCGCACCATTAGCATTGACCCCGCAGTTTCAGCAAGGAAAGACTTAGTCACGCTGCGCGGTGGAAAGTCCCTTACCGCTTCCGAGGCAGAATCCACCGCAGGTCTACTACTAAAGAGTTACGGTATTGCTGTGCAAGATCTAGGCGGGTTGATTCGTTTTGTTCCAGACAACGCAACCACTGGATACCTGGCGGAGATTCGTCGCGGTCGGGCTCTACCGGATACCCCGCTGCCGATGCGGCCGGTGTTTCTGTTAGCTGAGTTAGCCTCCCTACGCCCTAGCGATGTTATGCAATACCTACGCACACTGTTCGGCGAGAAAATCCGCTTCACAGAAGATCCAACGAGAAATTCGATTCTCATGTCTGGCAACGGCGATGACCTGCAGGCAGCGTTGGAGGCTATTCAAGTGCTTGACCAACCTCTCTTCAAAGCGCGGAACTCAATCCGCATTTCGCCGACTTATCTTTCGGCTGAGGAGCTCGCCAAGCGGTTAACTGAGATACTCACGCAAGAGGGGTATTCGATTGGCATGGGTTCGTCTGGCGGCGTTCAATTTCCGATCACTCTTTTGCCGGTACCGGGCGTAAATAGCGTGATCGTTTTTGCGCAAGGCAAAGAAATCGTTGCGCACATTCTTGAGTGGACAAACGTATTAGACAAGCCGCCAGAAAAGAGCACCGGACGAAACTTTTTTAGTTATCAGGTGAGAAATACTGATGCCACCCGACTCGCCGAAACCGTGCAGCAACTACTATCTGGAATCGCGAGACCAGCAGCGGCTGCTTCGCCCACGACTGGTGCAACGGGAACCCCTGCGCCATCCGCAGTCGGGGGTGGCGGCGTCGTCGTCGACAAAGCGACCAACACCATTCTATTTAAGGCAACAAGCGACGACTACGCTGATATCGTGCGTTTGCTGCGCGAACTCGACCGCGCTTCACGCCAAGTACTTATTGAGGTTACCGTAGCGCAAGTCGCTGTTGATGACTCGCTAACACTTGGCGTCGACTGGATTTTTCGAAATCTCAACAACAGCGGCTTGAATGTCACTCAGCTCGGCGGCAACACTGGCGGCAGCGCAACTTCGTTTGGCAGTTTCACAGGTTTTGCCATCACGCAACTTGATCGTCTAGGCCAACCACGCGCAGTCCTAAACGCCTTGGCAAGCGACAACAAGGTAACGGTTCTTTCAAATCCGAGTTTGATCGCACGAAACGGCGAAGCCGCCAGCATCCAAGTCGGCCAAGACGTGCCGATTCTGACCAGTCAGCAAACCAACTCTGCCACTGGTGGTACCGGCGTCATCTCGTCTGTGCAATACCGTAACACCGGCACCATCCTAAAGATCAAGCCGGTGATTCACTCCTCTGACCAAGTGGATATGGAAGTCAATCAAGAAGTCAGTAGTGTGGCCAACAACACCACTGGCGGCATCAACTCGCCGACAATCAACAAAAGCTCGCTTGACACCAAGCTGACGCTTAAACATGGATCGACTTATGTACTCGGCGGACTCATCAGCAACAACGTCGACAAGACGCGTAGCGGCGTACCTTTCCTTAAAGACATTCCCATTCTTGGGCAGGCCTTTAGCAGAACAACAGACTCGACGAAGCGCAACGAACTTGTGATTCTCATCACGCCTTATATCATCAGCGATGATGGCGAGGCGCGTGCTGTGACAGATGCGTTCCGCAAACAGCTTGGCGCTTGGGCACAGGAACAAAAGCCAGCCAACCCCGATACAGCGATGCCATCCAAGTGAGTCGCGCTGAATCAGCGCCTCACTGCCGCAAGGCCTGCGTCATGGCATCGCAGAAATCGCGTCCAACACTAACGTCGGTGTAAGCAACTCCGGCAGAATCACCGGCTCCCCACGAGGTGGGTAGAGCACGTACAGTGGCACGCCGTTGCGCCCAAACGCCGCGAGCGCCGCCGTAATCGCCGGATCCTTTCGGGTCCAGTCGGCTTTCATTCGTACCACGTTGCGTGTTTTCATTTGCGCAACGACAGCTTCGTCATTGAGCGCAACACGTTTGTTAACCTGACAGGTAATGCACCAAGTCGCGGTGAAATCGACGAACACCGACTTTCCGTCGTTGCGTAGCGCCGTAATTCTTTCTGTCGAGAACGGCACCCAATCTGATGGCGACGCGGATGAGGCCGCTGACCCCGCCGCCGGCTCCGGGGTTGGTGCAACAGCACTGGCACCCATCCACGCAAACCATAAGCCTGCGGCTCCGAGCGCCAGACCAACCGCAACTGCGGCCACTGGTTTCCGCGTTTGCATACGTCCATAAACCCACCCTGCTAACGCGAGTACCGTGAGGCCCGCCAGTAGCGCGGCAACGCCATCGTTGCCCGTCTGCGCGCCGAGTATCCATACTAGCCAGACCACCGTGCCATAGAGTGGGAACGCCATCACCTGCTTGAAGGTATCCATCCACGCACCGGGCTTCGGCAAATATCGCA
Source organism: Burkholderiales bacterium (assembly GCA_040379385.1). GTDB lineage: Bacteria > Pseudomonadota > Gammaproteobacteria > Burkholderiales > Usitatibacteraceae > UKL13-2. The sequence continues at coordinate 18,498 of JBEILF010000015.1, forward strand.
GTAGCGCGGGGAAACACGAGAGCAGCGATACTGGTAACGCCAATCCGACCGCCATGGCGACGAACACAAGCAGCGCAATTGGTACCGACTGGCTGAGCGTAAACCCTACCGAGGCACCAAGACCGGGGGCCATACACGGCGTTGCGACCACCGTCGCAAGCACCCCAGAAACAAGAGCGCCTACAAGCGGATTGGACTGCGCACGATGTTCGGCGTCTCCCGCCACCGCTTGAATGGATGTGCCAAATTCGAACACGCCCGAGAGATTGAGGGCCATCACAAAAAATAGAACCGCAAGCGCACCAACAAACAACGGCTCCTGCATTTGGAAACCCCAGCCGATAGACTGTCCCGCGCCACGCAGGGCCAGCATTAACCCGGCAAGCGCCATGAAGGAAATCAGCACACCGACGAAATAGGCCGCGCCCTGACGGCGCAACAAACGCCGTTCACCGTGCGCGTTTTCGACAAAACCCATCACCTTAATACCCAGAACAGGAAACACACATGGCATTAAATTGAGCACTAGCCCGCCAAGGAAGGCGAGTGATATTGCAACAACCAAACTCAAGTCATAACGGGGCGTTTCAGATATTTTTGCTTGGGATTGCCCGCCGTTGCTAGACTTCGACGAACTTGAGCCGCCCAAATAAACAACTGGTGCCGAAATGCTAACCGCGCGGGCTGAAATGGCCGCCCCCCCGGTACCCACCGTCCCCCAACTAACCGCGCGTTCATCGGCTTCATCGGCGACAAGAACCCCTTCTAACGTCGTAAGTTCGTTGTTCTTCGGGTCGGCTAGCGGTATGGCCAATGTAAAACCATCACGCGTTTTCACAAATGATTGTTTAGCCGCGTTTGCCATCACATCGTCGCGAAGCGGGTAGAACGCAACTCCGGCCGTGTCTACAGCCGCCTGGGTTTTCACCTCAATGGTGGCGATCATCCCTTCAATGGCAACCGACACATCGCGCAGGGTGTGATCGGGGAGCGACGCACGGGAGCGCGCAAACGCCGCTTGCCAAGTTGAATCAAGCGCTGGCACCTTGTCTGTTGCGACTAGCGACAGGCTGACAACACCCTCCTCTGGGATACACACGTCTGCGCAGACAAGCCAGTCTGCTTTCGCCTTCAGGGTAACCTTCGCGCCATGCGGAAACGCTGCTGGCGTCTGGATGGTCACCAAGTGCAACACTTCCCCTTCGTAGCCGAAATTCATCAGCGGGCCGAGTGGAAGTTTTTTCGGGTATGGCCACTGGATTTCGCCCGCCGTGAAACCTTCAGGCAGCGTCCACTTGAGCTTTGTCGGCAGCCCCGAATCGCCTGGATTGCGCCAATAAGTGTGCCAGTGATCGATGATCTTCAGCCGCAGGGCCGCTTCGATGGGCTTACCCGGCTGAAACGTAGTATGTCGAGCGACTAGCTGCGCCTCGACGTGCGGCGTCTTGACGACCTCGGCAGCGTCAGCAAGACTACTGATACCGAGCGCCACCACCGACGCCAACATCGCAGCGACCCGTTGCAAGAGCGAAATAGGGGATGCCTCCGGGAATACAGACCGCCAGTGCGCGCAGGAAATCATGCCACTGCTAACCTCATGGGATTGTTAGAGAGATTCCGCCGGACATCTCAATCGTCTCAGCAGCCCAACCTATTGACCAAAAGGCTTGGTCAGCGTTCGCGGCGATGCGCGTAAAGATGGTGCCCACAGTCTGATTTGAACAGACGACCTACCGCTTACAAGGCGGTTGCTCTACCCCTGAGCTATGCGGGCCGAAAAGCGCTTATTTTACCGGTTTCCCGATACTCGAGGGCAAACCTGCATTTGGCGAATCTTCCAGATCAGCCAGCGAGCGCACATAGCCCATCAGTCGAAGCTTGATCGTGTAGGGTTGCATGTTTGGGCGTCCATCCAGAGACACTTCGGTCTCGTAGAGCGCGACGGTGAACGGTCCAGGATCCCGGCTATCCGTACGATTCGCCACTAATTCTGTTATTGGTTTGGCGCGCCATTTCACTTGCACGTCACCCAGCTGAATCTGACCCTCGGGTTGCTGCATGGGGTTGACGGTTTTCATAAACTCCATCGCGTTGAGTTCTGCGGCGGCTCTCGCATTGCTCTGCTCAATCCGCGCCAGCCCGTCGAAACTGGCGTTGATCCACGAAAACAAGACCAGCCCCGCAGTGCTCAACAACACCAGCGCCACAATAGCCTCAAGCAATGTGAAGCCGCGGACGTCCGAGGTTTGCAACTGATTTGCGTAAATGGAACTCATCCCGCAATCACTGTTGGGCTACAGGTCGGCGACGCTAACTGGTAATCGCGACGTTCACCGCCGGCAGAGATTACAGCGAGACGTCCGCCTTCGCACCAGCCGCTGAAGCGATACAAGATTGGGCTAGCGACTTCAACCCGCCAACCCTCGGGAAGGGATGTAAGCCGATTTCCAGCCGAAACACTGTCGAGCTGGAAGGGCGATCCCGACACAAACACTTGATAAGGTAAATCCGCCAACTCGCGCTCAACTCCAGCCCACTGGTTCCTAACGGAAAAACTTTCCAAGAAACGAGAAAAATTCGGCAATGCGACACCTGCCATGACACCGATGAGTGCCAGCACAACCAGCATTTCCAAGAGTGTAAAGCCGCGAGGTTGCATGAATAGATACCGTTTTCTCCGCACCACCCCGCTCCCGCGCTATAGGTGGCCGCCAACTAAATTTCAACGCGAATATCCACGCAGATGCGAGCCAACCCAGAAGAACAAAACTGCTTACTCACGTAAGCTCTTCATTTGATTGGTGCCCGAAAAAGGAGTCTAACTTCGCATTACGAAGGTGTTCCTTGGGGGTAGATGTTATGCCCCAAGAATCGTCGAAAATCGGGCTCCAGCAATTGCCCTAAACGTCAAGCCACTGAGAATGTTACGAAAAATTCTTTGTGAATGTTGCGACTCTTTTTCGGTGCCAACGTCTGCGAGGGCTGCCCTGCAACAAACTCGACTCTTTTCGCGCACACGGTAATTTTATAGCACGTGATTTACACTGGTGCAAACTTGTGTTGTCTATGTGTAGCTTGTCAACTCAGCGCGAATGTTGCGGATCCATATTGTTGCAAGCTGAACTGTGTCAAACGCTGTCTGTTTTTGTGGAGCTATTTGACCTGCGTGCGACCGGTTTCCATTCCCAGCCTTCCAGCGCCAACTCGTAACGGGTGGAACGACCTGCCGCTCTGCGCACCATCAGTCCCTTTTCGACGAGCTCCACGAGGTCGCGGGTGGCAGTATGTGGAAGGCGACGCATCAGGGCTAGATACTAATTGGAGCAAGTACGCGCGCTCCTATGCCGCTAGAGTGAGGTACACCTTCTTCAAAACTAGCTCGTGTGTTCGTTACTCTTAGGACTAAAAGGCCCTTGCCGCCCGCCGCAGCCCGGCGAAGACCGCGTCGGCCAATGGGGCTGAAAAGTCGGGAGGCAGTTCGGCAACTACTCTTTCAATGACGGACTCCGTCTCGCCAACTACCTGATCAATGATCTCATTTGCTTCTAGTAGCAGACCGTTACGTTTGCCCGTTGTGATCCAGTGCCGTCTCTTAATCTCGTCGAGCCGGTAGTGCATATTCTGCTCACCGCGCACGGCCATGGCGAGCTTGACCTTCTTCGGTGAAAGCTGGCCCGCACTAGCCCCCATCACAGGGTACGCAGACAGCACATCATAAAACGGCGTCAGTGCATAAGCCCCGCCAGCATCAATGCGCAAACTAAAATTCTTGGCATGCCCGTCTATCGCTGCCAACATCCAAAACACGATTTGGCATTTTAAGAACGCGGATCGGTCAGCGGCCGCATTCTGGGAATTGCGGAGTAGTTCAAGGATAGTGTCGATCCCCGGTCCGCCGTCCGCTTGGTATTTCTTTAGGTAACTAGTGCCGGTAGCTTGGCACAAATCCTCCTGCGGCAAGCGCATGATCCAGGAGCCGTCGACGCGGAGGCGACGATCAAACCGCGTCACCACTAGAGCCTTCTGGTCTTCAAATCGACCGATCTCGCAATCTGCGACTGGCAACCCATATGCGCGAATAATCTTCGAACAGAGCCATTCGTTTTCGACAGATGTGGAGAGATCCAACTGACCATTTCCAGCCAGTCCTAAGGGCAGCTTGAAGATATGGGTTGTAGGTGTTGAGCCGTGGGGAACATGCCATTTACCCTCATGCCACAACAGTGCCGTTTTCTCTTGGGCACCTGAGATCGAAATACGAAAGTCAGGCTCTACATTTTGCCGGGATATGCCGCCTGCAAGTACGGGTATATCGCGCAGGATGGCGGCAACATCCGCGTCATTGATGGGGGTTGCAACGATGCCTCGGATATCGGGAGTTGGCTCGCCTTCCGGGAGCAGTTGAAGCGCACCGACGCAATCGCGCCCCAATGCGCCCAGCAGATCAAACGCGTTGGTTGATGTCACGCCGAAGCGTTGCGCCAGACGATCTCGAATGGATCGGGTATCTGGCAGAAGATTTTCGAAATAGTGGTGAACGTCGCTACCGACGTAGCGGGTTTCGCCCGGTGTAAACGGGAAACGCAGCGAGATTGGGCGACCGTGTGACGACTGCAACCAACTCGGCTCATAAACCAGTGTTTCGACGCCCGCGTCAATACTCCAAGTGCCGACACGATCTCCATTCATGTAGAGCGCCAGTTCGGTGGCGGCATTTTTCCGCCGGCGGGTAGTCACCATGTTTCGCTCGCGGAATCAGGCATATCCGGCGCTATCTTTTGAGATGCCTTGCTGACCAAAACCATCTCGACGTCCATTGCCGCAAGGGCGCGCAGAAGTCTTTCAAGGGTCGCTTTGTTTGGACGACGCTCGAGCTGAGAGATGGTCTGCTGCCCCACGCCCAGTCGGTTTGCCAACTCAGCCTGCGTTAGATTCTGCTGTTTGCGGAAAGCCTGAAATAGCGGGATGAGTTGTTCCGAAGTGCGGATGGTATATCGATTGGTCGCCATTTGAGTTCACGCATTAAGTTACGTATTGACTAATTAACGCATGGTATTACGTGAATCTAAAATACGCAACTTAATACGTTTCCACTAACAGTATCTTTTCTTTCAAGTTGCAACGCAGGCCTACACCAGCGCCATCCGGCAGGCGAGTCGTGTCGACTTTTAGAGGCACGCCATACATGCGCTCTGCACTGTTTGTTACTTTTGTTCGTCGTTAAATCGTAATCGATGATAAAAGTAACAAACTTCCGCAATGCTCTCCGACCCCCATAACCCACGCGTCACAGACTTGGCTGGCCTGTTGGTTTAGGTGCAAATGAAAGCCAAACTTCGCCAGCACTTCAATTTCAAACCATGCCGCCTCTCTGCCATCCAGTATCATTTGCTGTAATGCTTTAGCTCAACGGGGGTGGCCTGTTTTTTCGATGAAAACGTGGCCGCGTTCAATGTTGAAATCAACAACAAGGCTACGCCAAGGCTACACGGAGGCTACATCAATAAAAAAAGGACCTGCATTTTGCAAGTCCTTGATTTTATTGGTGCCCGAAATAGGAGTCGAACCTACGACCTTCGCATTACGAATGCGCTGCTCTACCAACTGAGCTATTCGGGCGTTGTGAAGCGAAATTTTAGCACCGTTCGCGGAAAACAATGTCTAGTTGCCCAGCAGCGACATCTTCGGCCAAGATGGGCCACCGATACTCGCGGTAACTCCTTTATCGCGGTGCTTCAACGCTATTGCCGCGATTTGTCGGCGCGTACGTAACTTCAATCTGAAGTTGAGACTTCACGGCTAGGCCAAACCGCGTGCCGGGAGCAAATCGGACGCGGGCAAAATCCCGCCGCGCAGCTGAGTCAAAAACACCGGGAGGGGCCGCACTGACAATTTCCACCTCATCCACCGAACCGAATTCACTGATAAACAGGCGCAGAACAACGGTTCCAGATTGCCCAAGCGCTTCCGGCGGATACTCGAGTTGAACCTCCTCAATCGGCACCGGTGGTCTTTCCAACTGCAATCTCGGAATATATTCGCTAAAACGTTTATCCATACGCATCTGCGCAGGATGTTCGGCGGCAGGGGCTAGACGCGAGTCTCGGCTACCTTCGTCAGGCCTCACTGATCGGGCGGATTCAACCAACGGCGCGCTAATCGATACCTCCTTTGAAAATGCCGCAGTGGGTGTTCGCTGCACCATTATCGCTTGGTATCGCTGCACGCCCTCAACATTGGCCACGCCCTGCACCCGCTGGGTCGTGGCTAACAGTAATCCTAGGTGCAAAATTGCCGAGACCGCCACCGCAAAGGCTAGGCCGAAAGATTTTTGAGTATGTAGGTCTTTAGCCACGTCGCCATGACCTAGCCTCCCCATCCAATCTCCAGCTGACAAATAAACACTCATCTAATGCCCTGTATCGGGTTAAAGCTCGCGCCAACTGACGCGCTTGCCCGCAGGCGGTGGTGGTGCAGTTGGAATCAGCACGGGGGCAAGTTGGGTTCCGGTACTAGTGTTACCGCCCAACGTAGTCGGCGTGCCCCCGGTGGGTAACGCAAACAATCTGCCGCCGGCCAGCACGACACTTAGCCCCACCACAAGTGTGTTGTTATACGCGGTGGAAATTCCCGTGGAACCGGGTACCGCCAGTCCATTCAACCCACTAAGACTGGTGATGAAACCCGTACCGCCGCCGCTACATACTGAACTGCTTGGCAGATTGCTCGCAAAGGTGATAGTCCCGCCTTGCAAAGTCATATCGCGATTCACCCGCTCGCCCGGGTTCGGCAAATCAACGACCCAGCCAGCGGTCGAAAACGCTGCGCACTGCGTTGTTGTACCAGTGCAGCTCACTGTGCGGGCTGTACTGCCGGTACCGCTGATCTGCTGCGGTGCCAGTACAGTACGCAAGCTCGAATAAACCGTTGTGCTGGAGAGCGTATCGACGATGCCATAGACAGATTGCGTTTGGGTATCTGCCAGATCCGTAGTGCCCAGCAGCTTCCCAGTGCCAACAAACAGAAACTGCGACGTACCATTCAACTCGGCTAAGTTGATCGAGGTGGTGATTGGCTGCGGTACACCAGTAGTATCCGTTGCTGTTCCGACCAGTGTGAATGTCGGTGCTATCGAGGGGGCACCCACCAAGTTAAGCCGCCAAATGTTACCGAGCAAATCGCCGCCATAAACCCGCAAAGCCGTATTGTTGATTGATTGATTATCAACAAACGCGCTAAGGTTCGCCAACCCGGCTGGGCTCGTTGCCGTTCCCTCGCCCGTTACAACCTTGTAGATGATCTTACCCGTCGATGCGTTAACAATATAGATGTAGCCCTGCCCGTCACCAGAAATTGGCGGGCTGCTTATGTTGTTATAGCCAGAGGCGAAGATCACGACCCAAGTTCCGTCGCTCATTTTCGTAATGAGCGGTTGTCCGAATGTGTAGCCAAGGTGGCAGTCGGCACCCCATGTTGTGCTGTTGCCTGAGTTGTAGCAGGTTGCACTCCACTTAAACTCCCAAAGTGCCTGCGGATTGGCAGGGTCAGTAACATCGAGGGCATATATTGCTTTGCCACCGCCGCCAAGGCCGCCCACGAGCACCGTCCGCCACTTGGCTGCACCCGCGTCATAGATATCGCCTACGGTCGGCGTAGCGTCAACAAAGTAAGAGTGAATATTGGCATAGAGAGTATCTGCAAGTTTGTACATGTTTGGCGCTACCGAGGATGGGATTACCGCCCATGCTTCAGTCCCTCCAAGTGGATCAGTTGAACTTGTTCCCGCATAAAACGCGTGCAGCATGCCGTCGTTCGCAGGCACATAAACCATTGGCGTTCGAGTGGCGTTCGCCGCTTTGAATGCGGTGTATCCAAAATCCGCATAGGATTGTTGAGGCGAAGTAACATAGCGCGGCTGTGCGTTAACGATATCCCCCAGAACCCCGGAGCGCGTACGGAATAACTTTCCGGACACATTCGTCGCAAAACCCTCGCTACCACGATGCCCGCGAAGGAAGTTAACCATGAGCGCCCCAGCAGCCTGACCGCGCTGGTTGACGGAACCGAGGGTGCCGTCTGTCATGGATGAATACTGGGACAACTGCGCTACCTGGGCAGCACCAAAAAGCGCCTTCTCGGCGGTATTCAATGCCGTGTTCGGCAACCCGGCTGGCGTCATGTTAGAAAGACAACTATCCGATGACCATGTGAACGGCACAAGCGTAGATGCGGGCGCAGTCCCGGTGCGCATTAAGTAAATGCTACGTTTATCGCAAGCTGCGCCGACGGACGCATTTAATATGCTCGCAGCGGACCATACGGGTAACGTGGAAGGCGTCGCCGTCGTCGGATCCAGAGTGCGGGCCGTGACATCGCCGGTCCAATCGACTGTCTTGAAGCTGCCTTGGAACGAGTAATTGGCCGATTGGTTAAGAATCGGGTTGGACACCGACGCAGCACTACCAGAACCGGACTGTGCGCTGATGCTATTGAGCGCTGCGGTCAAACCGGATACCACAGCCGACGGATTGGTCGCACTAAAGTATTCGCCGCGACCGTTGACAGCCGCGTGCCAATAGTCATCAATCGACTGCGCGGCCTGATAGAGCACTGGTTGCGCCGTATAGTCTTTCGTTGGATCTGGCCATACTGGCCACCCGGAAGCACCACTGCGTAAATCCGCAAACGAGCCCGTTGCGGCGGTCTTGTAGTCAGCGCTATAAGGAATTGTTCCTGACACCCCGAGCGCAATCACAAACGTCGTCATATGTTGCCAGTTCGCCCGATCATCCTCCGGCCCGATACTGATGGATGGCACGTTGTTGGGCAAGCTGGGCCGTAGGTCTGTCACGTAGTAATACTGTGCCACGTCAGCCAGTGAATTCGCGCTTCCGGACAACACCGTGCCGTTCGTCGTGCAAGGCCATGCATCACATCCTGCGGGTAGTGCAGGTGGCAGCAGACCTAACGCCGGATCGACGGTACCTGGCGCACCGAGACCAAGAATTGATGGCAGATTTGGCGCAATACCAGGCGTGTAGCAAACTCCGTTGAGATCGGCAAATGCCGAGGTTGACGGCACCACGGATTGGGAAACTTGGAATCCCCCGCTGTACTGCGTGGTGGTGGTGGTCGTCTGTGTTGAGTACTGCACTTTCTGCCCAGCCACCGGTGTGCATGTGGTGGTCACAAAGCTGTTTGCCGCCGACGCCGTTGCCGCCACACAACCAAGAATCGGCGTGACAGGGGCATTCACGATTGGCGCGGGACAGGTGGTGGTGAGCCAGTTATTCGCATCTGATGCCGCAATCGGGACGCACGATGCAACCGGCGTAGGACCCGTCGTCGCAGATGAGCAGGTGGAGACGACCCAATTATTGCCAGCCGTACCCGATGAGGTCGTGCAGGTTTGAACAGGTGTTGGCGGTGTTACCACCGTATTGCAGGTTGTGGTGGTGAAGTTATTCGCGGCATTAGGCGTAGCCGCGCTGCAAGTGCCCATCTGCACCGGCGTTGGTCCAGTCTGAACTGGGGAAGGACAGGTGGTGCTGGTCCAACTGTTGCCAGCACTCGCTGCGACCGGGGTGCAACTTGCCACCGGTGTTGGCCCAACCACAATCGGGGCCGGGCAGGTCGTGGTCGTCCAGGAGTTACTGGATGTAGCGGAGCTCTGCGTGCAAGTCTGCACCGGTACGTTCGTCGTGTTGTTGGTCGAGCAGGTTGTGGTCGTCCAGGAGTTACTGGATGTAGCAGGGCTCGGCGTGCAAGTCTGCACCGGCACGTCCGTCGTGTTGTTCATCGAGCAAGTTGTGCTCGTCCAGTTGTTTTCAGCACTGGCAGAGATTGGCGTACAAGTCTGCACCGGCACATTGGTCGACGCGGTTGAACAGGTGGTCGTTGTCCAGTTGTTGCCAGCGGTCGCAGTGATGGGCGAGCAGGTCTGCGTACCCGTCGGGCCGGTGTTATTGGTGCTGCATGTGGTGGTCGTCCAGGAATTACTTGATGTAGCGGAG
>JBEILF010000016.1:0-28065 GCA_040379385.1 Burkholderiales bacterium
AAACATAAATGCTCGAAACTGCCCGTCTTTACTGGTGTTTTTCCTTCTAGTCGAGGCTACTTGGCGGTAGGCTCCGTCTTTCGCTGCATTAGATGCTCAAGCGATGGCAACTTCTTGCGCAGCTCATCGGTCACACCACGCGCCTCGTCATTGCTCGAAATCACGGTAGGCGTGATGAGCACCACGAGTTCGGTGCGGTTGTTGCGGAACGATTGTGTACCGAACAAACCGCCGATGATGGGGATTTTTGCCAGCAACGGCACGCCGTAAGAACCGCTTCCTCGGTCGGTTTGAATGAGCCCGGCTAAGACCATCGTCTCACCACTCGCCACATTCACGGTGGTCTGCGCTTTGCGTGTATTGATCGGCGGGTTGTTGTTCGATGATGCGCCGGCCGAGCTCACCTCCTGATTGATGTCGAGCGTGACCCGGCCCCCAGCATTGATCCGCGGCGTGACGGTCAACAGTACACCGGTGTCAATGTATTGGCGTGTGGTGACGGTGTTACCACCGGTTCCGGAACCGGTTGAGGAACCTGTCTCGACCGAGATGCGTGTGCCGACGTTGACGGTTCCCTTGGCGTTATCGAGTACTAGCAGTTTTGGGGCAGATTCCACCTTCGCACGGCCATCTTGGCCCAAGGCCTGTAAGACCGCACGAATGTCGGTGCCGTAGACATTAATCAATTGCAAGCCGTCAGTCGGCCTTACCAATGGAGCGGCATTGGTGCCGCGCGGATCCGTGATTGCTCCCAATCCCGGTACTTGTGGCAGCGCCGACGCAAACGCGGAATTACCGCCATTACGCAGCGCGCCGACGGTGTTGAGGCGACCATTGATAAACCACTCGATGCCGAACTTGATGTCGTCGGTAAGTGTGACTTCCGCAACCAACACCTCGACGAGCACCTGACGACGTGGCACATCCAGTTGACGAAGTGCGGCGAGGATGGTTTCGTAGTCCGCAGGTGACGCCAAAATCAGCAATGCGTTGTTGTCATCATCGGCGATGATGCGGGTATCCTTTGATACCGCCGTACCACTGGATTGAAAAATATTCGATAAGAACGCGCCGAACGCTCCACCTTGACCACCTGGGCCGCCTTGACCACCCTGGCCGGCTGGCGCGCCCGGTGTTCCCGCCGTCGTCGTTGTGGTGACTACGGGTCGTGCACCCGGTGCCAGGGTCGCCCCAGTACCGGTGGTTCCACCTTGCCGGTTGCCGTAGATGTCGGTCAACAACTGCGCGAGGCGGTCGGCGCGTCCATTTTGCACCGGGTACACATTGAGTCGTGTGCCACCAGCCAAACCGCCGCCTTTGTCCAACCGATCAATCCACTTCTTCGCTTCTTCCAAGTAACGCGGTTGCGTGGTGATCACCAACAGACCGTTGAGTCGTTCGATCGGCACAATCCGCACAATACCGGCGAGCGGGCTCGGCGCGGCAGCGGCACCGGTTCCACCACCACCAAATATCCGGTCCAGATCAGCCGATAACGCCTTCACGTCGGTTTGCATCGGGAACAAGCCCACCGAATAGCCGGCAAGATAATCGACGTCAAAAATATCAATCACCTCCAGCATGTGTTTGAGCTCGCGTTGTGTGCCGGACAAGATGACAAGGTTGCGCAGTTCATCAATACGGATTGAGGACTGCGGCTCAACTGCATAGGGCTCAAGAATACGCTGCATGTCGCGCACACCAGAAAAACGCAGTTGCACAATCTGCACACTGTAACCGTTGGGCAACTGTGCGGGCGTGGTCATTACCTGTGGCGTCACCGAGCCGCGTGTACCGACTGCCGCTGGCATGATCTTGTAGATACCATCTTCCTTGACCATGATCTGGCCGTTTTGGCGAAGTAACATTTCAAGCGTCGGAATCAGTTCACCGCGCGGAACCGGTTTCGACAGCCGAATCGTGACATTGCCGGTGGTCTGCGGATGAATCGAAAACGACTCGCGCAACATGTCGCCCAGAATTGACTGCACGACCGCACGAATATCGAGCGACTCGTAGTTGAGCGTGAACTCTTCCGGTCCTTTGGCCGACGGTACCGGTGCCGATGGCGGCTTCACAAATTGGCCCGACCCCGGATAGAGCCGGGACGCATCAGGAATTGGCGGCGGGGCGGTACGGCGCCCTGCCTCGGCGATGGCATTTGTTGGGTTCGCGGCGGCGACTGCAGCGGGAGCAGTCGCGGGAGCGGCTACAGTCGCGGGTTTGGCCGACATGTTTGGCGGGGGGCTTGGCGCTGAAGCCGCGACGACTACAGGCGGGTTAGGCTCAGTTGCGCTTGAGACGGGCTTTGATTCATCGACCGGCGGCTGCAACAGCGCGCACGCGTTCAGCGCACTGAATACCAGCACAATTCCGAAACGGTGCATCCATTGGTTGTAGTAAGTTGAGTTCATTTTTTGGTTTCGTTACTGCGGCAAATTCTGGAAACGGCGGCGGCGCACCACCGGATTGTTCGGGTCCACGGCCGGTGCAGCGGCAGGATCGGTCGGGCCATTCATGTTGGGGGCTTGCCCACCCGGAATCAGCGGCCCACCGGCGCTCATGCCGGTCGGCATCGGTGGAGCACCGACAGCCGCGCCGGGTGGCAATCCCGCTTGAACATTAACTCCGGGCGGGGCAAAGGAGGGCATTGCGGGAGGCATTGGGGCAGGTGCCTGACCTGCCTGCAAAACATTTCCAGAGGTGCCCGGCGCTTGTCCCGGGGTTTGGCCACCCGGTTGTCCAGGGGCGGCTGCGACCGGCGGAGGCGGAGGCGGTTTGGGCGAGCTTGAAGTGCGCAGGAACAATTCTTCGGTTTCGTCACCTTGTTTCAACACGACACGATTGGCACTCACACTCTCTACCGTGATGCCATTTACCTCCGCGCCCCGGTTTACACGCAGGGTTTTGTTGGTGCTGGTTTCAAATAAATACGCAACCGACATTTGTTCACTGACGGTCGTACCGGCGAGGCGGAACTGGCCTTTTTTCATCGCCATCTGCGTCGTATTGCCGACAGGCGCAGGCCGGCGGGTCGGAATAAACAGCGGCCGTTCGACGGTCTCTCGATAGCCCGAACCAGAAGGGAACAATGGCACCAAGGCAAATTGTGGCAGGACTCTGGTGTCTAGTGACGCGCGTTTGTTTACCGACGCATAACCACTAGTGCCGCCGATGGCGCGGCCCCAGTCGGTCTCCCAACCGATCAGCGCCAGCGAGACGGTGAGCAGCGCACCCAGTGTTGCGCTGATGACGTAGCGCGGCGTCATGATTTGGCCTTGGCGGCCGTTTTGCTAGCGGCTGGCTTGGTATCAGTCGGCGGCGCAACTGGCGTAATGGGCACCAGCCCGGACACGTCAAACTGCACAAACATTTCCGGCTCAAGTCCGGGCTGTGGTTTGAACCCGGATGGAACCTGTGCGCGCACGGTCAGATTATCGAGGAACAGATAAGGCTCCCGCCCCTCCATAACATGCAACACCTGGCGAAGATTTTGGATGTTCGCTGTCATTTGGATGGTGGCATTGATTTGCCGATAACCGTTTTCGTCCTTGTGCGGAAGCAACTGTGATGACAATAACCTACCGTTGTTTGCTTCAATGACGCCGCGCGCCATCTCCTGCAAATCCGCTCCTGCCAAGGCCGCCGTGGCACCCTTGAGAAAGAACTTCTTGGTATCTTTCGCCTTCAATGCCTCTAGGGCTTTCATTAATGTTGGGCGTAACTCGTTGAGCGAAGAGTAGCTACGCTGCTGACGTGTCAGTTGCGCCGCGCGGGAATCGTAATGATCGTAGAGCCACCATGCCGGAAGCGCGATCACCGCGAGCCCCATCAGCAACGCAGCAATCAACAGCGCAATGGCTGCGTTTCGATTCGCCGTCGGCGTCAATCGCCTGAACGGTGAAGTCGGCGCCGCAGTAGTTGTCGTGAAGGTCGCTGGCGTGGCGCTCATGGCGCAGCCTTGATCGCGAGGACCGCAGGTGCAGCAGCCGGCAAAGTCGAGGCCGGCGGCTGGGTTTGCACAGACCCAGTCGACGCCGGGGCCGCCTTGCCTGCGGCTGGCGGCGCGGCATTTTCTGGCAGACCAGCCTTGGGTAATGTGGGCACAACTGGTGCCGCAGGTATCGCGATCAAATCGATCAACTCAGGAAGCTGACGCGGCTTTAACTCGGTGGCGATGTGGAAACGCTCGGTGTTGGGCTGCGACCCACGAGTGGTCTGCGCACGCTGTGTGGTGTTTTGTAGAAGTGGCGACTGCTCAAGCAACTCAATCATCTTCGAAGCAGCGGCGGCTTCGCCAATGAGCTGTACCTCGCGCACACTGCGGTTCGCCTTGTTGCCACCGGGCGGGGATTTCATTTCTAAACTCTGCAGCCAAGTTGTGTCGGGAGACAGCCGCGTAAGTTCTTCGATGATATCGATAGCAGCGAAAGCTTGGTGTTTCCTGATCGTCGCGAATTGATACTCCTGTAACAGGCGCTGGAATTCCGTTTCAATCTTCCGCGTCGCTTCGGCTTCACTACGCGCCTTCTCGACCATCGGTGTCAGCGCCTGCACGGTCGCATAGCGTTGCAGCGTCGGCACCATCATCGCGGCAAGAATGAGCAGCACCAGCGCAGCAAGCAGCAGCAGATTCATCTTTTGTAGTCGACTAAGGCGGCGCGAACGACGTTCCGAGACCGATAGCAGCTCCACCGGCACACCGTCTGTGGTGCCGGAAATCACCACCGAGTACACTGCCCCGCCGGCAGCGCGCACCCGCTCAAGCAACGGCGCAACAACACGACGCAAAACGATCATCAGCTCAACGTCAATCTTGGCCACGCCATCGGCTGCCTCGTAGCGGCGTTCAATCCGATGCGCCAAAAAAATTTGATCCGCCGTAAACGGCGTCTGGCGATCGAGGTCGTTCTCGATGACCGCACCAAGATTCTCTTCAACAACGGCCGGATAGGCGACACTCTTTCGAAGTACATGGGCCACGTCAACCAAAATCCGCACGTCACGTCCCGCAATTCGAGGTGGCAATGGCGTTGTGGGCTGTGTCGTCTCCGTGTCAGCCGTGAGCTGGATGTCGACCGTATCAGCGCGATCGACCCAATACTTGTCGAGCCATGGGCGAAAAACACCCCGTAGCTCCGTGCTCCACCAACGCCAGAAATTCACTACGCCGCGCGGCACAACGATGCGCAGCGCGGCATTGGCAGGACGGCTGGTTTCGGCAGAAGAAGGGATAACGGCGGACATAAGACCCGCATCTTACCTTTATGGGGCCTTAATCGGCGAGACCGCCTTGCCCAGCGTAGACGAGGACGTGTTACCAGATGTTGCAGCGTTGTCATCCGCAGACAACGCCAAGTCAGGCGAATTTGGCAAATCACGCCCCTCCTTCCAAGAAAGGTAGGCGTACGGACGCTTGGGGTCGGTGTAACGACGCACTACCACCTCCCGGACAAAACGATTCCCGTCAGCAAATACAGCTTCCGTGCGGATGCGCACCGGCGTTTGGTTGTTGGAAGTGCTGCGGAATAGGTTTTGTTGAAAATTCGGGATCGGCCGACGGGAGGCGCGGGCGATGTCGCGCCGCGCGAGGTATTCGTCAATTGCCTCGTCACTCACATTCGGCAGGGCACGCAATACTTCGCGGGTCGCAATTTGCTCGTTGATGCCGGGCTGTCCGGAGTACACGGTAATCCATGGCGCGATTCTCGCATAGATTTCGGGCGTCATGCCGAGCACCAATTTGAGTTCCTCGGTCGACTGAAACAGCGCGTTCGCTGGGCCGTAGGAAAGGCCCGCCGCAGTGTATTCGGGTGCCTCCGCACCCTTTAGTCGCCGATTCGAGTCCGCATCCCGCCAATCGGCGATGGCGTCCACCAATTTAGAGGCGTCTTCCTCCAGCACCCCTTGGGATAGCAGCAGCCTGCGCATCAGCTCGTCGTTGGCGCGATTTATGTCGATTCTGCCCGTTTCGTCTTGCATGGTGATGTTCACAACAATATCGCGGTACAACCATTGCCGGCTGCTGCCGTCGGTATTCCAGCGGCCTTCAATGTTCTGCGGCTTATACAGTTCATACAGTGCCCTCTGCAAGCCGGCATCGGCCAGCGCTTCAGATTTCACACGCGAAAGTGAGTTGGCAACGACGTTCACGTCGGTGCGCATGGTCTGGATAAACGACGCTGCAATCACCATCAAAAGCGTGATGATCCACAGCACAATGATGAGCGCAGCACCACGCAGGCGTTGGTGATAATGCACACGGTTCATCTCGCCCTCGGACCGCATTGACGGGCGAAATTGCTGGCAAGGCAGCCGGCTTCCTCGCCCACCTTCAACGCAAACACCATGTCGGGCGCGTCACGACCGCGGTTGGTTGCGACCTTGATACGAATAAGGGTCGGCAGCCGGGCGAGATCGCGCCACTCTTCCCGCCAAGTCGGCTCGGCGATGTCAGTCTCCGCACCAAAGTAGCTAATCTCAAAGTACGTGACGTTGTCCATCAAACGTACCGGCGGTGCAGGCGGCGCGGTGCTGAGTTGGTCACGGGTCGGAGAGACCAGCGCATCAAAGTTTTGTGCAGCACTATCAAATGGCTGTCGGTTTAATTGCAATATTCCACCATCGGCAAGCGCCAGCTCGGCCCACTGCAATCCACCGGCAGCACCGTTCTGCAAAGACGCTTCGAGATTAAGCGACGTCACGTAGCGCAGGTTGGTGCGTGATCCTTCAAAAGCGATGTAGGGCTGCGTTATGCCGCGCCACCTTGTCGGAAAAATCTGTCCTAACTCACGTCGCAGGAAGCGTTCCACCCCCCGCAAGTCGGAGGCTTCC
Source organism: Burkholderiales bacterium (assembly GCA_040379385.1). Classification (GTDB taxonomy): domain Bacteria; phylum Pseudomonadota; class Gammaproteobacteria; order Burkholderiales; family Usitatibacteraceae; genus UKL13-2. The sequence continues at coordinate 6,835 of JBEILF010000016.1, forward strand.
GACACACGCGCCTCGCCAGCATCCCATGCTCTCACGCCCACATTGAGCGAGGCATAAATCATGCTCATCATCGCCGCCATCAGGCTCATGACCAGCAGAATTTCGATCAGCGTAAATCCCGCATTTTGTCGGAATTTCTTCACGCCTCTGGCTGGGTAGATCAGGCGCGTCAACTTCACACGCGCGGCCCAATCTTCATCGTGTTAAGCGTGACTGCGCGTTGACGTCCATCGTCGGTTTTGAACGTCACACTGAGCTCGATTTCATACAAGCGCACAAACAGCAGTGAATCGATATCAACGTTGCCGAGCGTTGTGGTCGGCGTGGTGGGTGCCAGCGTCGAGGCAGGTGTACCGCCCGCGCCGGTGGCTTGCGCATTCGCCAGCGCAGTCGTTTCCAGCGTGGAAGGTGTCGCCGGTTCATTGGCGGACACATAGGCGCGCACCGACATGGTCCAGCCAAAATCATCGTCGAATTGGCCGCTGGTATCGCCCTCCGACAATGCCTCTTCAACGCCGACGCTGGCGAGTCGGGATTCGGCCAGCATCGCCGCCTTGGCATAACGGTCGGCCAAGTCAGCACCATTCACGCCGCGTGAAAAGATCTGCATGATGATGCCCATCGCCAGTGCCAACAGCGTCAGCGCTACCAAGATTTCCAACAAGGTAAAGCCAGCACTCGCGCAGCGAGTGCTGGCCCGGCGGAGGCCGGGGCCCAATTTCTCCTCCTCCGCGAAGCGAGTGTTGTCCCGGCGAAGGCCGCAGTGCAATTTCTCCTTCTTCACAGAGCGACTGCTGGCACGGCAGGGAGGCGCACTTTGGAAAACCCTAGAAAAGACGAGCATTTCCACGCATTTTTGCCTGAAAATACCCATGGATCCTAGCCTTTTGGCGCTTGAAGATCAGCTACTGTCACCCGACCGGTCAACCAATCCACGTCGATGGCAAACTCTCGTGCGTTTCCCGCCTCACCCGCCGCGACCGTGACTCGACCGCCATTTGAAGAACCATCCGGATAAAAGCGGAAGCTAGCGGTCTGTTCATTGATTTGATCGGCCTGCGCGGTGAACAGCCTCAGTATCAGTTGTTGATTGAGTTTGTAGATCTTGTCTTCATAGGTTGTGGTGAATTCACGACTCTCGACGTTGACGGTCACAAACGCATCCCGTCGCGTATTGATCGCCGAATCGCGCGCGAGTTTCATCGCAGCAGCAATCGCGCGGACGTTGGACTTTAACTCAGCGCCCGAAACACCACTGCCCATCATGCGCGGCACGAGCGTGAACATCAGGGCGATCAGCATCACCACCAACACCAACTCAAGCAGCGTAAAGCCCAAACTCCGGCCTAAGCGCGCCGTAGGGATGCCCGTAGGCCGTATCACGCGCCGCGACCCGCCATTAGCGGCGACAGATCAATCCCAAGAGCGGACATCCCGATCGGCACCCTCGCCGCCTTCCTTGCCATCTGCGCCAAGTGAAGTCAACTCAAACGGACGGTTGGCGTCGCCCGGCGACTTGTAAATCATATCGTTATTCCAAGGGTCTTTTAGCGCGTCCGTATTCCTCACATACGGGCCGTTCCAGTTGGTCGCCGAGCCGGGATTCACCAGCAACGCCCGCAATCCTTCCGCCGTGGTCGGATAGCGTCCGGTATCGAGTTTGTACGTATCGAGTTGAGCTGAGATCTCGCTGATGCGCCCCTTCGCCAAGCCGGATTTCGCCTTGTCGCCTTGCCCAAAAATCCGATTACCGGCCCACGCCACCACGAGGCCGATGATGGTGATGACGATGATGATTTCAATCAGTGTGAATCCATTGCGACGCATGTTTTTTACCTTCATGACAAGCTCTCTATAAAGATCAAAATTTAATGTCCATCATGCCGAGCATCGGGTCTAGCAACAAGAACATGATGCCAGCGATAAATCCCGCCAAGAAAATAATCAACACCGGCTGCAACAATGCCAACGCTCGCTTAATCAGCACCGCCACTTCGCGATCATAGACGTCAGCAACTTGATACAACATTTCACTAAGCTTGCCAGTTTCTTCGCCGACCGAGATCATCTGCACTGCAAGCTTCGGAAATACATTGGTCTCCAGCATCGGCTTGGCAAAACCGCGGCCTTCCTTTAGTTCACGAGCGACAAATTCAAGCGCGTCACGGAACACCGCGTTATTGATGGTTTCTTTCAGTATGAACATACTCGACAATAGCGGCACACCGTTCTCCAGCAGCGTTGCGAGTGAGCGCGCAAAACGCGCCATCTCGATACGACCAATCAGCTTACCGATGATTCCCCAGCCGAGCATCCGTCGATCCCAACGCGCCTTGGATGCGGGCTGCTGAAACGAGCGCGACACCAACCAAACCGTGCCAAGCGTGACCGCAATCAGTATCTGCCAACTGTCACGCAGAAAAAAGCTGACGGAAAACAATGCCGCCGTCGCGGTTGATATCGCCGCGCCCGATTGCAGAAAAATTTGTTTGAACTGCGGTACCACCACCAACAGAATGAGGCAAATTGACACCAACGCGCCGCCCAGCAGAAACAGCGGATAGATCAGCGCGGAGACCACCGTGTCACGTAACTCTTTGGCGCGCTCCATGTAGTCGGCAAGACGCAATAACACTCCACCGAGCGAACCGCCGGCTTCACCCGCCTTGACCATGTTGATATAAAAGCGTGTGAACACGTTGCGGTGCTGGTCGAGCGCCTTGGATAACGATGAGCCACCGCGCACTTCATTACGAATAGCCATCAGTAACTCGCGCATGCGCGCTCGTTCGGCCAGGTTGATCAGGATTTCCAAACTACGATCCAGCGGAAGACCAGCTTTCAGCAGGGTGGCCAACTCGCGCGTGACAATCGCCAACTCCGCCTGCCCGACATTTTGTGAGGAAAACAACGATAGCACGGCAGACTTGCCGCTAGCTCCAGCAACCGCCGACGTTGTGCCCGGCGTTGCACCTTGCAGCGTCCCCCTAATAGCTCCTTGCGTCGAGACTTCGGCGGCACGAATCGGAATTAACCCGAGCGTCTTGAGATGCGCGATCACGCCATCTTGCGACGCGGCATCGAGCACGCCTTCTTGCATTTCGCCCCCCGGGCTTACGGCTTTGTATTGGAACAGTGGCATCGCAATATCACTTATTCCCAAAAAGATTCAACATGCCGCAACAAGGAGCTGCAATTACACGCGAGCAGACGAATAGCGCCACCACCCTTAGCAGTGGCAAGGCGATTTGTCTGCAAGTGCAGCAATCCTGATGCGCCGTCAATGCCATTTCGATTGTTAGTCTTCGCGAGTGACGCGTAACACCTCTTCTATAGTCGTCACGCCTTGAACGGCCTTTCTCAGGCCGTTTTCGTACATGGTCTCCATGCCCTCTGCCACGGCGGCTTGGCGCATCTCAGAGGCGGTGCCGTGTTTCATCACGAGGCTGCGAAGGTGATCTGTCATCGGCAAGACTTCCATGATGCACTCGCGGCCCAAATAGCCGGTATGGGCACAATGCTCGCAACCCTTGGCGTGAAACAAGGTCACACGTTCCGCTTTTGTGAAGCGCTTCAGCCCCATCTGCTCAACGACTTCATCGACCGGGTGATACGGCGTCTTGCAGTGGTTACATAGCCGCCTGACAAGACGTTGCGCCTGTATACCGATTACCGTTGAAGTCAGCAGATAGTCATCAACACCCATGTCGATCAGACGGTTAATGGTCGAAGCGGCGTCGTTGGTGTGCACGGTGGACATCACCAAGTGCCCCGTCAAGGCAGACTGCACGGCTATCTGAGCGGTTTCCAAGTCACGAATTTCACCAATCATGATGACATCCGGATCCTGGCGAACGATGGACCGCAGCGCATTAGCAAAAGTCAAGTCAATTTGCGGTTTCACCTGAATTTGGTTGATGCCGGGCATCTGATATTCAACCGGATCTTCGACGGTTAGAATTTTGACGTCGGGCTGATTCAGGCGGTCGAGCGCGGTGTAGAGCGTGGTGGTTTTGCCCGAACCAGTTGGGCCCGTCACAAGCAACACGCCGTGTGGCTGCGATAACAAATCCAAGAACACCTTAAGATTGCTCTCGTCAAATCCCAGCGCGGCAAAATCCAGCGCCACCCCGCCTTTGTCGAGAATACGCATCACCACCGATTCACCGTGCATGGTGGGTACCGTGGACACACGCAAATCAATCTCCTTGCCCTGTATACGTAACTTGATGCGTCCATCCTGCGGCAAACGACGTTCGGCGATATCAAGGTTCGCCATGATCTTGATACGCGAAATTACCGCAGCCGATAGTCGGCGTGGTGGTGATTCAGTCTCGTGTAACACGCCGTCGATGCGATATCGCACAATCAAGCGGTTCTCGAATGGCTCAATGTGAATATCAGACGCGCGGCGTTCTAGAGCGTGGTTGATGACCAAGTTTACCAACCGGATGACCGGCGCTTCCGACGCGAGATCCTTAAGATGCTCGATATCACCAAACTCTTGTTCTTCGTCGCGGGTCGAGATGTCGTCAACAATTTGACCCATCGACGATTTGCCAGCACCGTAAAGCCGTTCGTAGACAACATCGAAGTCGTTAGCGGTGAGCAGTTTAGGAACAACTTTTTTTCCCGTGGCGGCGGCAAAAGCTTGAACGGTAAAAGTATCTTGCGGCTCGACCATTGCAAGCACCAGTTCTCCGTCGTGGTCGGCAACTGGGATCGAGCGCGCTTCTTGAATGAAGCGCGAGGAAACCGTTTCTTCCAAGACGGGCAACTCAGGAAATTCAGCCACTTCGATCATCGCCCAGCCGTGCTGTGCGGCCAGCGCCACGGCGAGCTCGCGGTGGGACAACATTCCCATCCTCGTCAGAATTGAACCGAGCTTTTCCCGGCTACCAGCGGCGCGAGCCGCTTCCTGCACCTTTAGGACGCGTTCGAGGTTAGCGTTATCCAGCTTGCCACGCGCAACTAACAACTCACCGATACGAGCGGTCCCTTCGGCGGCCGCCGGGGTGTTGTGATCGAAGATAGATTCGGTGTCAGCAATCAAGGGATGACTTTCGTCGGAATTTTAAGCTGGTGATCGGAACCAAGGTCGGCGCAAAGCCGGTCAGGCGCATACAGCGAAACCTGTTACTGAGTATAGCAGCGGCTCTGTTTCACTTATCCAATGGTGGCGCGGAACTACAGGTTCAAACGCCTGTATTGGTAACCGTGTGTTTCAACGGCATTAGCGAACGCGCCCCGGTGAAATGTTCAGGCAAGACCGACATCATGCTTGCGTACGCATCGTTTCCACCAAAAGCGCAACAAACTGCGGTAATACTGCAACGGTATCAAATTCAGCGCTTACATGCGCGCGGGACTCGCTGGCAATGCTGGTGCGGAGCGCTTCGTCTTGCAAAAGTCGCGTAATCGCCGCCGTCCACGACTCCACCGTGTCATCCGCGAACAACCCTGTGACACCGTCGCGCACATAACTTGTATACGGTTCTGCTCGGGAATAAACACCGGCGGCACCGGCAGCCGAAATCTCAAGGTATTTATTCGGACACTTGGACTCCTCAAAGCGGGTGCGTCCAACCGGGGCAACCAACACATCTGGCGCGGCGGCAACAACAGTGGCGGCGTACGCGTTGTAGTTAAACTGATACGGCTCAAAGTGCACACGTTCGACCGGCAGAGCGACGAATTCGTCTGGGAGCGAATTCGACATGACAAAGATATCGACGTCGTTACGGCTTCGCGCAGTCTGTACCAACGCTTCGAAAGCAACCATGTTTTTACGCAGGCTTCCGACGTACCCGATTTTTTTTCGGCGCAAGCCCTTAGTTGGGCCTAGCCTTGTCGGAAACAGGCGAAGGTCAACATTGGTGGAAAGCGTAACAACGCGCTTGGCATGCGGCCTTAAATCGTTGGCAAGCGGATCGCGATAGGTCAGGACAATATCTGCCAGACCGACAAGTGTGAGGAAATTTTCGTAGGGTTCCGCGCCGGGAGAAAAAATGTGGGCATATTCATCCCATTCACGCCCCAGCCAGAACCAATTGTCATCAAGCATGTACATGGTGCGAATACGATGACCAGTACATTGCCTCATCAGCGCAACACCATTGGCACTGCGCACACGACTAAAGATCACCAAATCACAGCCTTCGAGATCTTCTGCCGTGGCACGTTCGTCCAAGACGGCGCGCCAGTTGAGCACTCTCCAGCTACGCATCTGCGCAAAATAGTTGAAGAAGCACAGTTGGTTGTGTGCGGGCTCATTCACGCCACCAACCACTATGATTTCCAGTGGTCGGCCGCGTTCTGCTACCAATCGATGAAAGCTCTGCTGCAAGACCGTCGGCAACATCCGCCAACTTGTGGACTTCGCATGTAGTGCGGATAACGAGGCAATACCACCCGCCAGATTGTTTAGTTCATCTTCGCGCGCGGGTGTCATGCGCTGCGTTTCTGCCTCTAGTTGCATCAGTTTCTGCAGACTGATTTCCGGCGGTGCAGCCTGTAGTGTGCTAAACGAGAATTGATGCCAATTTGGCCCCGGCACCGGCTGTAATTGGATGGATTCAATCTTTCGCGACCGGCTGACACGCAGGCAGAACTCCCACCACCACATACGTTGAAGACTTGCCGCCTCAGCGAAGCCGCCAACTTGACGAATCACCTCGCGCCGCGTCATGGTATTGCTCATCGGAACGAGGTCGAGCATCTGTAACCATGCGTGTGGATAGTCGCTTGAAAATTGGTCGTTCTGATGAACCAGGTACGATTCGTTGGCAGCGGAGCGTCCATCGCTTGCACTCCGGTAGCCGGCAATTACATCGGCCGGCATCGAGACAAGGATGTCACGCCACGCGGCGAGGTTTGCGTACCAGGTGCTGATTTCGCTCCCAATGCCAAGGAACGCACACCAGCTGGAATCGATCCTTTCGACGGCCGCGTTAGCCATTCTTCCCGGATGATCAGTCGTAGCGTCGAGCAAAACAGTCTGCGCGCCAGGAATATCCAATTCTTCTGCCGTTAGCACTCCGCGCCACGCCGGCCCATCAACCACCAACTGTATCGGGATGGCATGGGCGTCGCGTTCTGCGTAATAGCGCAAATCAAACAACAGCTGCTTCGCCTGAGCCGCCAGCCGATCAACATCCCCCACGAAGAGTACGGTAAGGCCGATTGCCGGTGCCGGTTGCGGTGGGCGGGAGCGTTGAGTGTTCGCCGACATGGCGCGTTAACTCAGGCCGCGTTTGCGGTTTTGTTGGGTGGCAGGCTTGTCGGGCGTCCAAGCGCGTGGTGTTTGTACGCGTTGATAACGGCATTGGTCGGGCCGTCTTCAATCACGCGCCCGTGGTCCATCCACACCGTCCGATTGCAATACTCACCGAGCAAATCCAGGCTATGCGACGAAAACACCAGAATCTTTCCTTGCTCCATGAATTCGCGCATGCGCACATTAGCCTTTTCGGTAAATGCCAGATCCCCCGCACCCATCACTTCGTCGAGCAACAATATCTCAGGGTTCACCGAGGTCGATACCGCAAAGGCAAGCCGCACGAACATGCCTGTTGAATAGGTGCGCACTGGGTAGTCGAGGAATCTTCCAAGCTCTGAAAAACTTGCAATTTCAGGCAGCTTCGCTTCAATCTCGTCTGGCTGCATGCCGAGCAACATGGCACGAATGCGAATGTTCTCCCAGCCTGAACGGTTGTACTCAAAGCCGGTTGCAAACTCAAACAGCGGACACACGTGCCCAATCGTTCGGGCGCGCCCCGCTGTTGGCGGATAGATCCCCGCCATCACTTTCAACAACGTCGATTTGCCAGCGCCGTTATGCCCGATGAGTCCGACCCGCTCCCCGGCTTTCACCTCCAGACTCAAGCCGCGCAGTGCTTCGACTACATTTGCCTGCCGTGGGGTACGATTTTTCAGGTTCGCCAAGAACCCCTTCAACGTGTGCCCGTCTGCCGCAGTGCCGATATCAAATTGCACGCCAACATCTTTAAGTGTAATTGACAGCTCGCTCATAGGATGTAGACGATGCGGCGGTCCAGCCGGATCGCCACGAACATCGCAAAAAGCGCCGCAACCAACATGTAGAGAATTGTCACCACATAAACTTCGGTAGGCGCAGGCTCGAGTTTGGTGAGCGGGTGGCGTACCACGTCGATCAGATAGTAAAGCGGGTTGTACTTATAAACGAAATCAAGGCCACGCTTGGCAAGCGTTTCAACCGTAAAGAAGATCGGGGTGACAAACATCAGCACTTGCAGCAACGCCGTCATGCCATGCGGTAAATCGCGAAAGCGTGCTGAGGCGTAAGCCATGATGAATGCATGCAAGTAAGCCACAATGAGCACAAGCGCAAGCCCTGGCAGCACCCACAGCATGCCTGGCCCAATCGGCTGTCCCATCGCCAGTGTCACTGAAAGAAAAATTAGCACGCCGATCATAAACGGCACACTCGCATTCACAATCACACGCAGCACATAAATTTGTTTTGGATACGTAAACTGCTTGATGTAGCCCTCGGCGAATACAAATGCATTACCGCCATCGGTGATGGTTTGGCTGAGAAATCCCCAGCACACAAAACCAATGGTCAGAAAAGGTAGATAGGTATCGAGAGGCTGCTGGAAGAGCGTTCCATAAATGATACCCATTCCTCCCACCCACATGGCGAGGTTCAACAAAATCCAGGCCGGGCCGACGAATGATTTGGCAAAGCGGTTGCGGACATCAGCCATGCCCAAATGCCACCAGACGCGCCAATTCTTCAGGGCAGTGATTTGATCGCGTCTAAGTTTGCGTAACGGAGTCATGCTGCGCGCAGCTCCATGAGCACCAAGCCATCATGTTCGCCATGCTTTGCGAATCCGAGTGATTCATACAGGCGAATGGCACGGGCGTTGTCTGACAGCACCTCAAGGTAGACACGCTGCAAACGCAATTCGCTAAAAGCAAAATGCACCAGCGCACTGATTGCGTCGCGCATGTAGCCTTTCCCCGAGATGCCGGGTGCCGCAATGAATCGCCCGACCTCGGCTTCACCGACTTCACGATCAATGGCGTAAATCGAGACTTGCCCGACCGGCGCGCCCGTCTCGTTTTCTTCGACGACAAACATAAACGCGTCGTCGACAAGCTGGTGCTTAGTAAACCACGCGCGGTGGCTTTCAAGGCTGATCACATCCGACTGCTTGAACCAGCGACGTACCTCGTCGCGGTTACGCCACATCAGCGTCATTTCCAAATCGTCGTCTGCCAATAGACGCAACCGGACGTTAGACGCTTGGATGGCAGGGCCAATGGTTTGCATGACAGTCTTCTTTTAAACAATCGCTTATTTCGCTGCCAGTTTGACCACTTCGTCGATGACGCGGTCAACGTCGGCATCGGTTAATCTCAGGTGAAGTGGCAGTGAAATGATTTCCTCCGACGCCAGTCGCGCCCTAGGACACGTGCCGTCGCCGTAGGAAAACATGCGGTACAAGGTGTTGTCCCGATAGTGTACGCCGGGGAAGATGTCCGCCTGATTCAATGCTTCCATCAACTCATCGCGATTATTGACACGTATTTGAAACAGATGCGTTGCCGATTCGCAGGAAGGTGGGACGGGAATGGTGCGAATGTTTGAATGTGGTGCAAAACCGGCGCGGTAGCGGCTGGCAATCTCGCGTCGGCGTGCATTGTCCTCGTCGAGATACCTCAGTTGGACTAACGCAATCGCGGCCATGATCGAATTGCCGTGGTATTTGTAGCCGACATATTCGACGTCGTACTTCCAATTGTAGCTTCCCTGGGAAGCGGCGCGTGCGTAAGTGTCTTTATTAATACCCAGCCAGGTCAGCTTTCGCGCAACTTCGTCGTCGCCCGCATCCCTGAAACAGACCATACCTGCATCGGCGGTCGGCAAGTTTTTCAACGCCTGATAACTGAATACTGTCACATCGGCATCAAACCCAACATGTTTCATTTGACCGCCATCCTTCATACGCGTTCCGGACATGTGTGCGGCGTCGAGAATAATCGCTAGTCCCCGTTCGCGGCACAACTTCACCACCTCGTCATATTGGCCGGGATTGCCACCCATACCAACAAACATCACCGCCCGCGTTTTTGGCGTGATCTTGGCAGTCACATCTGCCGCGTCGAGACAAAGAAATTCATCAACATCCGCAAACACGGGCTTCATCTTCGCGTACAAAATCGTGTGGCTGTCTGAGACAAACGTGAGCGGTGTGGTGATCACTTCGTCGCCATCAGCCCAGCCGTGTTTGCGCTTTAGTACCTCAACGGCAAGGTGTAGGCCAACGGTTGCCGAATTCAAGAAGTGCGCATGTGGAAGCCCAGTGTAGCGCTTCCACGCCTCCTCGAACGTCACCGTCTTGTATCCCAATCCAGTCCAACCCCTCTCAAGGAATTCGCGAATCTCGGCCAGACACTCATCGACGCGGAAAGTCGGTACGAACACCTGCACTGGCGGCAGTTTTGGTGTGACCGCAATTTCTTCTGTGAGTGTCGTGCGCTCTGTGATGCAGTCGGCAAGCTGCGTCTGCCAGTCGCGCGTAACAATGCCTGCGGCTTCCAGTTTTTTGTGCGACAACACTGAGTAAGCCGGACGCTTCGCTGGCGCGTTGTACTGCGCGCTGCTGATCGCATCAACTTGTTTGATCTTGCGTCCGGCATCGTGCGTGTTGGAAATTATCGCGTTGGCAAATCCGTGCCACGAGGTCACGCCCGTAGCAGTGACGTGGTAGATGCCGTTCGGAATCCGCAGTGAAATTTCTGCTACATTGATTTGCACCATTTGCTGCGTAGCGACGGCGACATCACGTACCCAAGTCGGTGAACCGAGCTGGTCGTTGACAACCTTTAACTCACTTCGCTCACGCGCCAAGCGCAGCATCGTGAGCATGAAATTGTGTCGGCGGTTTGAATACAGCCAGGCGGTGCGCAGAATCAGGTAGTGCTTGGCGATACTCGCAATCGCAAGCTCTCCAGCCAACTTGGTTCGGCCGTAAACATTTTGCGGATGCACCGGATCGGTCTCGCGATAGGGCACCTTGCCATCACCGGAAAAGACATAATCAGTCGAGTAATGAATAAGCGCGGCACCAACACGGTTAGCCTCCTCCGCGAGGAGCGCCGGCGCAATACCATTGACCTGCATCGCAACCACAGCGTCACTCTCGGCTTGATCAACCGCCGTATAAGCAGCGGCGTTGATGATCAGTGCGGGCTGGAGTTCACGCACCTTGGCACGAATCTGGTCGAGTTTTGTGAGGTCGAGTTGTGTGCGGTCCAGCGCAACCACTCGCACATCGCGCGCGCCAGCAAACAGTCCGGCCAGCTCATAACCTAGCTGGCCGTTTTTTCCGGTGATCAGTACTAGAGGCTTGGACATCGGTCAGGCAAACGTTTCGGCATCAGCCAGCAAGCGCGCATTTGCATCCGCCGCTTTGAGCTGAGGCATTTCACCCGCCGCCAACGGCCACGGTACATTGATGTGCGGGTCATTCCAGCGAAGACTGCGCTCATGTTGCGGCGCGTAATAGTCTGTTGTTTTATACAAGAATTCGGCACTATCCGAAGTCACCAAGAACCCATGCGCAAACCCCGGGGGCACCCACAGCATGCGCCTGTTTTCTGCCGATAGTGTGGCACAAACATGGCGACCGAATGTCGGCGACGTGCGACGCAAATCCACCACCACATCGAAAACCTCGCCAGCAACAACACGAACTAGCTTTCCTTGCGGCCGTAGGACTTGATAGTGCAAACCGCGTAACACGCCGCGCACACTCTTTGAATGGTTATCTTGGACGAACGTGGCAGCGATGCCCGTCAACTCGGTGAAGCGTCTTTCATTGTAACTCTCGAAAAAAAATCCGCGTGCGTCGCCATACACGGTTGGCTCGATAATTTTAACGTCGGCGATTTCAGTGTCGATCAATCGCATTAGTAGGGCACCTCCGACAGCATGCGCTTCAAATACTGTCCGTATTCATTCTTGATCATCGGTTGCGCCAGCACTTCCACATCAGCCGCGCCAATCCAACCCTGCCGATAGGCAATTTCTTCAGGACATGCGACCTTAAGCCCTTGTCGGCGTTCGATTGTCTCAATGTATTGCGACGCCTCCAACAAAGACTCGTGTGTGCCTGTGTCAAGCCACGCCATACCGCGTCCCATGTTCTCGCAGTTCAACGCTTGTCGCTCAAGATACAGCCGATTCAGGTCTGTGATCTCCAACTCACCACGCTTGGAAGGTTTGAGTGATTTGGCAAGCTCACACACGTGCTGGTCGTAAAAATAAACCCCCGTCACGGCATAGCGCGACTTCGGCTGCGCGGGTTTTTCCTCGAGTGAAACTACCCGCCCGTCACGATCAAACTCAGCGACCCCGTAGCGCTCGGGATCAGTGACCGGATAGGTAAAAACGGTCGCCCCGCTCGTTCGCGCAGAGGCGCGTCGGAGCATGGCTGTCAGTTCGTGTCCATAAAAAATGTTGTCGCCCAAAATCAGCGCAGAATTCGAGTCGCCAACAAAGGACTCGCCGATCAAAAACGCTTGGGCGAGACCATCTGGAGATGGCTGCACTGCATAGGAAAGTGACAGGCCCCACTTGTTGCCATCCCCAAGTAGCTCTTGAAATCTCGGTGTGTCCTGCGGTGTGGAGATGATGAGAATGTCGCGAATGCCCGCTAGCATCAAGGTCGTCAGCGGGTAATACACCATCGGCTTATCGTAGATGGGCAACAGCTGCTTTGACACCACTTGCGTGACGGGATAGAGCCGTGTTCCACTGCCTCCTGCCAAGATAATTCCTTTTCGCACGCTCACGCCGCAGCCTTTCCATATTGTTTTTCAACCCAATGGCGGTACTCACCACTCGCGACGGCCGCTACCCACGCACCATTCGCCAAGTACCACTCGACGGTCTTGCGGACGCCGGATTCAAAGTTTTCTTTAGCGCGCCAGCCCAATTCGTTTTCCAATTTTGTTGCGTCGATTGCGTACCGGCGATCATGACCGGGACGATCCCGTACGTAGGTGATCTGCGTGCGGTAACTTTGCCCATCAGCGCGGGGCGATAGTTCATCGAGCAGATCACACAGCGTATGAACCACGTCGAGATTAGTGCGTTCGTTATGTCCGCCAATGTTGTACGTCTCACCGATTCGACCGTTACTTAGCACGGTCCGAATTGCGGTGCAATGGTCTGTCACATAAAGCCAGTCACGTACATTCTTCCCGTCGCCGTACACCGGCAAGCTCTTGCCCGCCAATGCATGGCTAATCATGAGAGGAATCAGCTTTTCCGGGAAGTGATACGGCCCGTAGTTATTGGAGCAGTTTGTTGTGAGGGTGGGTAGGCCATGCGTATGGTGCGCGGCGCGTACGAGATGGTCTGACGCCGCTTTGGAGGCCGAGTAAGGACTATTCGGCGCGTAGGCGTGTGTCTCGGTGAAGGCAGGCTCGTCAAAGTCTAATGAGCCGTACACTTCATCGGTGCTGACGTGCAGGAAGCGGAACGCCGCCTTATCCGATTCCTCGAGTCCGACCCAGTAACCACGCGCGGATTCAATCAGGCGAAAGGTGCCGACAATGTTAGTTTCGATAAATTCTGCCGCACCATGGATTGAGCGATCAACGTGGCTCTCCGCAGCGAAGTTGATGATCGCGCGCGGTTTGGCCTCCGCCAACAAACGGTCAACCAGCTCGCGGTCACCAATATCGCCTTTCACAAAGCGGTAACGAGGATTGCTAGACACGTCAGCCAACGACTGCAAATTGCCCGCATACGTCAGCTTGTCAAGATTAACAACGCCCTCTTGCTCGGTGGCGAGCCATTGCCGGATAAAGTTCGAACCAATAAAACCTGCACCGCCTGTAACGATGATCATGACGTCCCGTACTTGCCTAAACTTCCCATTTTATCAGCGGCTTTTCATATTGCGAAAATATTGCGCTGGCCGCATTGGTAACAAAATGCAGGGGTGGGTTAGGGCTTTTTATCCAGTTCGATCAATTTTGCGTACTTGGCAAAGGCTGCAAAACACCCCACTGCGACATGCGCAAAGCCTGGTCCGCCGTCGAGGAAACCTCGTCTCAGGATGTAGAACTTAACAAATCGCGATAGGGGACTTAAAACCAACTTCGCGTAACCCGCGCGCACCCCCTGGGCGTACAGCGCTTCTGCATGCAGGGTTGAGTAACGGTTTTGTTTCTGCAAGTAGGTGGCAACGTCTTCGGCCGAGTCATGCAGGAGGTCGCCTTGCAGGTGTCCAATAGCTTCTGTGGTGATCACCGTTTCGTGGACCGGATCGTTACTCCAACCTGCATACTGGCGATGAAACAGCCGGAGCGACCAATCTGGATAACCCTCGCCGTAAGCCAGCCAGCGCCCCAGGAAGCGGTTTCGTCGCGCCATCTTGAAGGCGTGGATGGTGCCAGTGGCGACCACTTTTCGAATACTCGCTTCAAGCTCGGGCGTAACACGTTCGTCAACGTCCAAGCATAGCACCCAGTCATTGCGGGCGGCAGCCACCGCGAATTGTTTCTGCTTGCCAAAACCCAACCAAGCTTTCTCAATCACCCGGCAACCGCGCATCTCTGCGATGGCGCGGGTAGCATCCGCCGATCCCGAATCAACTACCAGCACTTCATCGGCAAAATCAACGCTGTCGATACAATCACCAATCTGGTTGGCGGCGTCCTTGGCGATGATACACACCGATAGTGCGATGTGATCAGTGTGGACAGCGACGGGGCGGGGTTTGGTCATGGTGGCCGCAGTTTACGCGAACCAGGTTGACCCGGGGTCTGATAGCACAGCATGCGAGATGCTAGGCTACGTCCGAGCGACGCCCAGACCGTTAAAATCTCAGCATGTCCTCGCCCAAGCGCCTGTTATTGGTAAAACTCTCGTCCCTCGGCGATGTGATTCACAATCTGCCGGTCGTCACCGACATCCACCGCGCGTTACCTCTGGCAAACATCGAGTGGGCAACTGAAGCGCCGTATGCCGCTCTGGTCGGGCTCCACCCGGCAATTCACGCCGTGCTACCGGTGCATTTACGGGCACTCAAGTCGCGCTGGTACGACCCGGCTACGTGGAGTCAGTTTTTCGACGATAAGCAAGAAATCGCCAACCGCCGCTTCGATCTTGTCATAGATTCGCAGGGCCTTACCAAGAGCGCCGTCGTCGCCAGTTGGGCCGACGGCGAGATTGCAGGCTACGACCGCGACAGTATTCGCGAGCCGCTTGCGAGTCGTTGGTATCAGCGTCGTTACGCAATTTCGAAGGAGATGCATGCGGTTGAACGTAATCGTGCGCTCGTGGCAGCGGCGCTCGGCTACCAACCACACTGGCCATGCGACTACGGGCTGCCGACGACTTGGCCCTTGCCTACCGATCTGCCCGCGGGACCGTATGTGGTGTGTTTACATGCGACCAGCCGCGTCGACAAATATTGGCCGGCAGACTCGTGGATAGAACTTGGCAAGCAGCTCAACAGCCGCGGCATTCACGTTGTATTGCCATCCGGTAGCGCCAGGGAATTCGCTCAGAGCCAGTATTTGGCCAACCAGCTTGCAGTGGCGACCGCACTGCCTTGCAAACCTTTTCCGCAAACCGCAGCCCTACTCTCCCACGCACAAGTGGTCGTCGGGGTGGACACCGGCCTCGCACACTTGTCGGTGGCCCTAAAGCGCCCGACCATCGGGCTTTACATCAGCACCAAACCCACCTTAACCGGACTTTATAGCGGGGGCAAACCGGTGGTGAACCTCGGCGGGGGCAGCCGCGAGAAATCGGGAACAATTGCCGTTGCGGAAGTCATGCAGCACGTCGAGACTTTTTTGGGCGGAGTACCCGGCTAGTGCTGCGCTTCGCTTACACATTGTTGCTGCATCTTGCCATTCCGCTGATCCTTTTGCGGTTATGGATGCGAGGGCGCACCGAATCGGGTTACCGCAAACACATTGTTGAAAGATTCGGTGGAACTGCGCAAGATGGTGGCACCATTGGCTCGCCGGTAAAGCGCATTTGGATTCACGCGGTTTCCGTCGGCGAAGTTCGTGCGTCTGCTCCGCTGATCGCTGCCCTTCGAGCGCACTGGCCGGACGCGCAAGTGGTACTGACTTGCATGACACCCACAGGGCGGCGAACCGCATCCGATCTTTTCGGCTCAAGCGTGACAGTTTGCTACTTACCCTATGATTTACCGTGGGCTATCTCGCGATTCATCCGCCGCTGGCAGCCGAAGGTGCTTGTCATCATGGAAACTGAGCTGTGGCCAAATCTGCTCGCGGCGTGCACTTCACACCATATTTCCGCATTTCTCGCGAACGCCAGATTATCGGAAAAATCGTACCTGGGCTATGCCGCTTATGCACCGTTATGTGCGCTCACCAAGCAGGCGTTCGGTCAATTCCATACGGTCATGGCGCAATCTGAGGCCGATGCGGTGCGTTTGCGCCATCTCGGTTCCAACAATACCGTGGTTACCGGCAACGTGAAGTTCGATGTAGGTGTTTTGCCCGCGTTGGTCGCACAAGGCGTCGAGTGGCGCGCGCCATTTACATCAACTGGACGGCATGTCATCTTAGTGGCGAGTACGCGTGAGCACGAAGAGGCAGCATTGCTTGACGCTTTTTTGCGCCAATTCGTCGAGTTTGCCCAACATGGCAGACGCCCGCTGTTGGTCGTCGTGCCACGTCACCCCTCGCGTTTTGACGATGTGGCGTCGCGGATTGCGGCGCGCAGGCTATCGCTAGCTCGTCGTAGTCAGGTCACCCCTCCGCCTGCCGACATTGATGTCTGGTTGGGTGATTCAATGGGCGAATTGCAAGCGTACTACGCGATGAGCGACTTGGCCATCATCGGCGGAAGTTTTCAGCCGTTGGGCGGACACAACTTAATCGAGGCGGCTGCGCTAGGCAAGCCTGCCATCATGGGGCCGTCGATTTTTAACTTTGCGGAAGCGGTCCGACTCGCGCTTGAAGCGAATGCCATGATCAGCGTTGCGGACGCCGACGCCGCCATGGTTGAGGCCGCCAAACTTTTTGCCTCACCGGAACGCTTGAAGCAGATGGGGGAAAACGCGCTCCGCTTTGCCCAAGCACATCGTGGGGCCACGAGCCGTACGATGGAAATCATCCAGAACACGCTGCTGGAAAAATAAGAAACCCTTGTATTTACGGGCTATTACAGACGTTTTACGCCGAAGATGCCCGCCAATACTAGCCTGAACATTTCATGGCGGCGCGTTAGAATGCGGGCGAGTGGGCGAGTGAGTGAGCGATTTTTGCCTGACCGACCACAGCATCGCGGGTTATGCTTCGGCAGGAAGGCGGATAACTGCCGTCCAATCGCCCAGAGGCAACGTCCTTCTTAGTAATGGGCGACCCATGAAATATTCAGGCTAGGGTTTGTTGTTTGGGCGCCTCTATTGATGCCGCTAGCAAATATGTTGAATTTCCCCTCTGCCGCGGACAACCACGGGGCTGCGCCGGGTGGGGAGACTATTATCGGAATCACTCGCGCTGAACAAAAATGGGGCCCCGCCTACGCGGGGACGTGGATGGCTGACATGCTTTTCCGCATTTAGTTGCCGTATCAATAGTAGTTTCTGTCTATTCCTCGATCTACCTTTGCAGCAATCGGTTTACTTCGGCGAGATCGTCTTCGGTCAATCGACCAGCCGCAGATTTCAGTCGAAGTTGCGCCAGGATGGTGCTGTAGCGCGCTTGTTGCAGGTCACGGCGTGTCTGGAAGAGCTGCTGCTGCGAATTCAGGACGTCGACGTTTGTCCGCACACCCACATCTTTGCCGAGCAACGTTGAATCAAGCGATGCTTTGGATGAAATGAGTGATGCCTCAAGTGCTTTGACCTGTGCAACGCCACTGGTGACATTGAGAAACGTGGAGCGGACGTTCTGCGCGACACTGCGTTTGCTGTTTTCAAGGTTTTGCTCAGATTGGTCCTTCGCGGACAGGGCTTGGCGAATGCGGGACTGCGTGCCACCACCGGAGTAAAGCGGAATGTTTAGCGACAGTCCTAGCTGGGTAGTTTTCGACACGAGTGAGCCGGAAAGTGTCGAGGTGGTCGATGGTGCGCTGTTGTAGCCATAGGATCCCACTAGGTCGAGGGTGGGGTAGTGTCCGGCTTTGCTGCGATCGACGTCTTTGGCCGCAATTTCGTACAAGGCGCGGGACTGAGCAATGGTCGGACTGGCTTCTTCGGCGGCGGCCACCCATTTTTCGGGGTCAGCGGGGGTCGGGAGTGGTAGCGCGACGTTGTCCTTCAATACCGAAAGGGACGGTGCTTTTTTACCGATCAACTGCTGAAGGGCGTTTTTCTTGATCTCAAAATCGGCCTGGTCGAAAATTTCTTTTGAAATCGCCAAATCGTATTTGGCCTGCGCTTCATAAGTATCAACAATGGTTGATGTACCGACTTCAAAGTTACGTTTAGCGGCGGCCAACTGCTCGGCAAACGCCTTCTTTTGGGCCGCAGATAGATCAACGTTATCTTGCGCCAACAGCACGTCAAAGTAGGCTTGCGCGGCACGGGTGATTAGTGACTGTTTGGCGTCGGCAAACGCCGCCTCGGCTTGTTTGACCTGCAGCGCCGCCTGATCTACGGCGATCCATGTTTGCATACGGAACAGAGGCTGAGCAAGGGACAATGTATAGCCTTTATTTGTATAGTCGCGCGACGTTGATGAACCCGCGAATTCGGTTTCGCTTTTGATTCGGGTTACAGAGCCGCCCAGAGCAAGCGAAGGCAGCGTCGCGGCACGTGCTTGCGGAGTCGTCTCTTTGGCGGCCTCGTAGGCAAACCTAGCGGCGGAAAACACTGGGTCTTGTGCGATGGCATCCCGATAGATCGCCATCAGGTCAGCGGCAGATGCGCAAAACGTGCTGCTCAGCAATGTTGCGGCAAACAAGCCACTTACGGTGCGACGAAGAATGAGGTTTTTCATATGAGCTTTGGACCTAGAGGCAAGTGGTGTGGATGGCAGTTGCATACAGCGCGCCGGTGGTTTTGTAGCCCCGCGATGTTTAAGAAACGCAGTGCGGTTTGCGATTAATAAAGAGGTACTGCCGGGTCGACTTCTCTCGACCATGCGTCAATACCACCCTGTAGATTATGAAGGTTCTCGAATCCTTGTTGCTCTAAGTATGCGATGACTTGCTGACTTCTGACCCCGTGATGACAGATTACGACGGTAGGATGCTTTGAATTAATCTCTTGGATGCGCGACGGAATTTCGCCCATCGGCAGATGCGTTGAACCGACAATGCTGGCTAATTGGAATTCCCAACGCTCTCGAACATCGATAAGCCGCGGCCGCACATCAGGTGCGCCCTGCATGAGTAAATTCAGGTCTCGCGCAGTAAGCTGGCGCATTTAAAAGGCAAAGCGCGACGGCTGTTCTGCGTTAATCAGCGGCGCGAGGACAGTCTCAAATAGCTCAAGCGCGATTGTGCTTTGTTCGCTGGTCTTAGTGTAGAGCATTGCTTTCATCGCTGGCGCATCGCCAATAACGGCAAACAATCGCCCGCCGACCGCCAAATGCGGCAGATAAGCGATAGGCAGAATGGGTAGTGACCCGGTGAACACGACAACATCAAATTGTTGCGGTGCGTCGACAAAGTTGGCAGGCGAACGTGCGGCATCGCCGACGGTGATTTGCACGTTGCCGATTCCAGCAGCGGCAAGTTTGGCAACCGCGCTCACAGCGAGCGTTTCAAAGTATTCGATTGAGGCGACTTTGGCTGATTTTTTTGCCAGCAACGCGCTAAGATAACCCGAGCCGGTGCCAATCTCCAATACGCGTTCATCCGCCTTCGGGGCGACCGCTTGCAATATGCGGGCCTCGAGTTTCGGCGTCATCATGGTCTGCCCTTCGCCGAGGGGAATTTCCATGTCAACAAACGCCAATGCCCGGTACGCGGCGGGTACAAAGTCTTCGCGCCTTACGGAGAACAGCAATTCGAGCACGGATTGGTCGAGCACCTCCCATGTGCGGATTTGTTGTTCAACCATGTTGTAGCGAGCTTTTTCGATGTCCATGAATGTCGTGGCGTTGGTCATTTGGGAGCTTGATTTTAACAAATAGACCTTGCTGCCCTATTTCGCGGCGTGGCTGCCCGAAGTATGTTCCGGTAATGCGGCGCGGAGCGAATGTATCAGCATATCGGTGTGCGTCTGCAAGTACGCTTTGGGGTCGATATCTTTGGCACCACACACATCGAAGGAATGGCGCCACAACATCAACATGACCACCGGCGCAGCGCAGATACGCGGTACGTAATCCATCGGCATCGCGCGGAATTCACCTGCCTTAATGCCGCGCTCGATAACGTAGACAAAAAGGCCCATGGCGCGGGTGATCACTTCGTCGTGATAAAACGCGGCGAGCTCTGGAAAATTGCCGGATTCGGACATCATCAGTTTGGTGATGCCGCCTAACTTGGTACCGCCAATTTGGTCCCACCAGGTGTTAATCAGATCGCGCATCAGATCGGCTGAAGTGCCCTCATAGGCGCGCATGTAGGCCTCGCCCTCCGCGATACGCGATACAATGCCCTCTTGAATGACGCTTTTGAACAGCGCTTCTTTACTGTCGAAATACAAGTAGAGGGTGCCCTTTGAAACACCGGCGCGTTTTGCAACGTCGTCTAGCCTGGTCGCAGAAAAGCCTTTCTCGATAAACAGCTCGAGCGCGGCGGCGGCAAGCTCGCCAGGCCGCGCATCTTTGCGACGCTCCCAGCGGGGCTCAATGAGTTTGGCTAGCGGGCACATGAGACTACGTTAATGACTAACAAGTCAGCAAGATACGCCAAGCCAGCATTTCCGTCAACTTTACGCACCGGTCGCATTTCTTTCATTTTTCTCAGCTCCGTCTGGTGATTTCACGTCTCCTCCGATCCGTCAAACGACACTGCGCGCAATTCATGATTTCCCATATTGTGCTGGTCGCCATGGCTCCGTGGCTTCACGCCCACTCAACCGAGCCGATTGCAAAAGACGCGGGTTTTCACTTGTTTGTAGCAAATGAAGCAAACTCGGTCGGTTTGTGTCCAAAGTCAGGTGAACAAAAGCCAGTGCTCACCGCTGATATCAGCGAGAAGCGAAATCTCGATGAAGTAGCCGCTACAACCCCGCCAAGCCCGGCGACACAAAGCATCGTTTTAGTCGATTGTCAGCA